>DATGJK010000307.1:0-5715 GCA_035295245.1 Acidobacteriaceae bacterium | reverse complement strand
TGATGACGGCATCCATGCGCGAGATTGCCGCGTAGTCGCCCGTCGCGGAAAAGCCGCGACCGCGGGCGGACTGAATTTCGGTACCGGGGATGCGGACGATGTAGGAGTCACCGCCATTGAGTTTGGAAACCTTGGTCGCGTCGATGTCAAAGCCGGTGACCGGAAATCCCTGCTCACTGAAGAGGAGCGCCAGAGGAAGTCCAACGTAGCCCATGCCTACGATGCCGATGCTGGCGGTGCGATCGGAGATGCGGGCGAGGAGCGAAGAAGTGTGCTCGACGAGGGTGGTCATAGCTGGTAAGGGATTAGGATGCGCGGTCGGAATCCTTCACCTATTCTAGCCGGAAAGAGGGAACAGGCGAGAATACCAGGAGGGGCTGAGTCGGTCTCGTCCTTAATGCGCAGATGAAAGAAATCTCGGTTCATGAAGTGCTGGAGTCGGCGGAACTGGATGCTGGCGCGGTGGCAACGCATGCGCCCGGCCCGCAAGGATTATTGCCGCTGACGCCGGAGATGCTGCTCACGCAGCCCTCGGGCAATCTGTTCGGGCTCAGCATGAACGTGGGCATGGGCTGGGAGCCGCAGCAGCTGGGTGGGCCGGAGGTGCTGATCCTGAGCACGCATGGCGGCCTGAGAGCCGACGATGGCCGGCCCATCGCACTCGGCTTCCATACCGGCCACTGGGAAGTAGGGTTGCTGGTGGCGGAGGCCGCGCGGGCCCTGAAGGCCATGGATGCGCTGCCGTTTGCGGGGGCGGTGACCGATCCGTGCGACGGGCGAACGCAGGGCACAACGGGCATGCTGGATTCGCTGCCCTACCGCAACGATGCGGCTACAGTGCTGCGGCGGCTGATGCGGTCGTTGCCGACGCGGGCCGGCGTGATCGGGGTGGCGACCTGCGATAAGGGACTGCCCGCGATGATGATGGCGCTGGCGTCCTCGGGCGCGCTGCCCAGCGTTCTTGTGCCTGGCGGCGTCACGCTGCTGCCTGAGACTGGCGAAGATGCGGGCATCGTGCAGACAATCGGAGCGCGTTTTGCGCAGGGGCAGATCTCCCTGGAGTATGCGGCTGAAGTCGGATGCCGGGCCTGCGCCAGTCCGGGGGGCGGCTGCCAGTTTCTGGGAACGGCGGCGACTTCGCAGGTCATCGCAGAGGCGCTGGGGCTTGCATTGCCGCACACGGCGCTCGCGCCCAGCGGACAGACGGTGTGGCTGGACGCTGCGAAGCGGTCCGCCGCGGCGCTGCTGCGCATGCGGCAAGCGGGGATTGGCACGCGGGCCGTGCTAACGGACGCGGCGTTCGAGAATGCTCTGGTTGTGTTCGCGGCATTCGGCGGGTCGACGAATCTGCTGCTGCATGTTCCCGCCATTGCGCATGCTGCCGGGCGAAGTCGGCCGACCGTGAAGGACTGGATGTGCGTGAACCGCGAGGTTCCGCGCCTGGTAGATGCTCTGCCGAATGGGCCGCGCGGCTTCGCTACGGTCCAGGTGTTCCTGGCCGGTGGGGTGCCGGAGGTGATGCTGCATCTGCGGCGAGCCGGCCTGCTCGACACCAGCGCGATGACCACGGCGGGAGTGAACCTGGGTGAGTGCCTCGCGTGGTGGGAGCAGAGTGGCCGGCGGAGGAAGATGAAAGAGAATCTGCGTGAGCGGGACGGGATCGATGCTGATGACGTCATCATGACACCCGATCGCGCGCGCGAACGCGGGCTCACGTCAACGGTGTGCTTCCCGGCGGGGAATCTGGCGCCGGAAGGATCGGTGGTGAAGAGCACAGCCATCGATCCGCGACTGGTGAATGAGGACGGGATTTTCTATCATCGCGGTCCGGCACGAATTTTCATTCTGGAGAGCGATGCCATCGCGGCCATCAAGCAGGGGCAAGTCGCTGCGGGCGACGTGATGGTGCTGGTGTGCTGCGGTCCGCGAGGCGCTGGAATGCAGGAGATCTATCAAATCACCGCCGCGCTGAAAGCATTGCCGCACTGCCGCCACGTGGCTCTGCTGACCGATGGACGCTTCAGCGGGGTTTCAACGGGGCCATGCATCGGTCATATCTCTCCGGAGGCGCTGGCGGGCGGCCCGATCGGGAAGCTGATCGAGGGCGATGTGGTGGAGATTCGCATTGACCAGAAACAGATGAGCGCAAGCGTGCATCTGGTGGGAGAGAAGGGTGAAATATTTGGGCCGGAAGAAGGCACGCGCAGGCTGGCAGACCGGCCGTCGCGGGCGGATCTGCATCCGCACCCTGATCTCCCGGAGGACACTCGCTTGTGGGCGGCTTTGGTCGAAGCGAGCGGCGGCGTCTGGGGCGGATGCGTCTACGATGTTGAGGAGATTGTGACGAGGCTGGGAGGAACAGATTGATTCTGTATCGGACGAACCACGGCTGGGTGGTGGAGCAGCAGGGACGCGCCAATCCGGTGGAGGGCTCACTCGATGAGCTGTTGGCGCGCGACGATCTGCACACGTATCTTGCGGGGCTGCTCAAAGCGGGCACGTCCGATGCAGCCGAGATGCGTCGCGATGGATTGTTGGCGCCGATCGGAAACCAGGAAGTATGGGCGGCGGGCGTGACATACCTGCGAAGCCGCGCGGCGCGCATGGCTGAATCGAAAGATGCCGGTGGCGGGGATTTCTACGATCGCGTGTATTCGGCGGAGCGGCCGGAGCTCTTCTTCAAGTCGCTGCCCCACAAGGTAGTGGGACCGGGCGCGGCTGTGGGTCTGCGCAGCGACGCAAAGTGGTCGGTGCCGGAGCCGGAACTGGCGCTGGTGATCAATCCACGAGGGGAGGTTGTCGGCTACACCATCGGGAACGACATGAGCTCGCGGGATATCGAGGGGCAGAATCCGCTGTATTTACCGCAGGCGAAGGTTTACAACCGCAGCTGCGCGCTGGGGCCGGGGATTTTGCTGCGTCGCGAGAATCTGCCGGAGACGACTCGGATCTCGATCTCCATCGAGCGTGGCGGGCAACCGGCCTTCAGCGGCGAGACCACGCTGGCGCAGATGAAGCGGAAACCGCAGGAACTGGTGGAGTACCTCTACCGTGACCAGACGTTCCCGTACGGCGCGTTTCTGCTGACCGGAACGGGCGTTGTGCCGCCGGATTCCTTTACGCTGGAGAAGGGCGACGTGATCCGGATCAGCATTGATGGGATCGGAACGCTGGTCAATCCGGTGGCGTGAGCGAGCCAGCAGGCCAGAACAGGGACCAGGGTTCAGGATTTAGGGTGTAGAAACCGGCTTCGGCGTCTCATTCAAACAACTTGTTGCCGGCAGCGTGACAATATTCCGCGTCTAAGAAGACCAGTGATGATGGAATTTCATATTTCGCGCGAAGCTCGCGACCGCTACCAGGTCAGCGAAACGCTGTTCAATTTTGTCGGCAACGTGATCTTCGGCAGCCTTGCGGAGTGCCGCGAGCTGGCCTTCCGCATGAGCGAGACGAGGCCGAAGGATCAGCCTGTCCATCCGGGCGCGCTCTTCGCGATGGGCCTGATCGACGAGATCAGCCACGCGATGGTGGCGCATTATCGGCAGAGCCGCGATGCGCAGGTGACGCAGGCGGCGCTCCAGTGGTTTGGTGCACGCGTGGGCGAGCACAATGTCGATCGACTGCTGCGCGCCTTTGTCGAGGAGTTCCCCAATGTCGCCGTATATCGTGGCGAGACGAAGCTCGACGAGTGGCTGAATGGATCGACGCAGGGTGTGAGCCATCGCGAGGCTGTGCTGGAAGAGCTGATGCTGCTGTGGCTCGCGAATCAGAATCCGGCGTTCAAGCCCTTCAAAGAGCTGTACGACGACACGCAGCTGGCGCAGAGCACCGCTTACCGGGAAGTCACAAAGGAACTGCACAATTATTTTGCGACGCGGCCAGCGACCGGGATGGGCCGCGGCAATCTGCTCGATCTGCTGCGCGCGCCGATGGAAGCTGCGCCCGATTCGCTGGCCAGACAGCTGGCGTGGATCCGCCAGAACTGGTCGGAGTATCTGGGCGAAGCGCTCAGCAAAGTTCTGCTGGCCACTGATGTTCTGAAGGAAGAAGAGATCGCCATCTGGATGCGGTTCCATCCGCCGACAGGCCACCGGCGTCATCGCCCGTTCGAGTTCGGCCAGGATTACGAAGTGCCGACCTATCATCCCGGCGACATCGAATACGAGCGGTTCAGTCCCGACCAGGACTGGATGCCGAACGTGGTGATGATTGCGAAGAGCACATACGTGTGGCTGGCACAGCTCTCGCGGCAATACGGCCGCGCCATCGAGCGGCTCGATCAGATTCCCGATGAGGAACTGGAGTTGCTGGCGTGGCGCGGGCTGAACGCGCTGTGGCTCATCGGAGTGTGGGAACGCAGCCGCGCTTCGCAGGCGATCAAGCGCATGCGCGGGCAGGCAGACGCGGTGGCGTCAGCGTATTCGCTCTACGAATATCGGATCGCGGACGACCTCGGCGGCGACTATGCGTACCGCAATCTGCGCGATCGCGCGGCGCGATACGGAGTTCGTCTGGCGAGCGATATGGTGCCGAACCACATGGGCATCGATTCGCCGTGGGTGATAGAGCACCCGGAGTGGTTCTTGTCGCGCCCCGATACGCCGTATCCCGCGTACAGCTTCAACGGGCCCGATCTGTCGCACGATGGACGCGTCGAGCTGAAGATCGAGGATCATTATTACGACCAGACGGACGCAGCCGTCGTTTTCCGGCGGCGCGACAGCGGCTGCGGTCACGCGCAGTACATCTACCACGGCAACGACGGCACCAGTTTTCCGTGGAACGATACCGCGCAGCTGAACTACTTGCGCGCCGATGTTCGCGAGCAGGTGATCCAGACCATCTTGCACGTGGCGCGGCTGTTCCCGATCATCCGTTTCGACGCCGCAATGACGCTGGCGCGGCGGCACGTGCAGCGGCTGTGGTTCCCGGTGCCGGGCAGCGGCGGATCCATTCCATCACGCGCCGAATACGCGATGACGCAGGCGCAGTTCGATGCCGCAATGCCGAACGAGTTCTGGCGCGAAGTGGTGGATCGCGTAGCCGCGGAGGTTCCCGGAACGCTGCTGCTGGCCGAGGCCTTCTGGCTGCTCGAGGGCTATTTCGTGCGCACGCTGGGGATGCATCGCGTCTACAACAGCGCGTTCATGAACATGGTGCGCGACGAAGAGAACGCCAAGTATCGCTCGGTGATCAAGAACACCGTCGAGTTCGATCCCGATATTCTGAAGCGCTACGTCAACTTCATGAGCAATCCCGACGAGCGCACGGCGATCGATCAGTTCGGCACCGGCGACAAGTATTTCGGGGTGTGCACGATGATGTGCACGCTGCCGGGACTGCCGATGTTCGGACACGGGCAGATCGAGGCGTTCACAGAAAAGTATGGGATGGAGTACAAGCGTCCGCGCTACGAGGAAACGCCGAATCAGCACCTCGTCGAGCGGCATCAGCGCGAGATCGCGCCGCTGCTGAAGAACCGCCATGTTTTTGCGGAAAGCGCGAATTTCTGGCTCTTCGACTTCTGGCGCGACGACGGTACAGTGGACGAGAACGTCTTTGCATGGTCCAACCGTGCCGGGGATCAGTGCGCGCTGGTCGTCTACCACAACAAGTACGGCAGCACTTCGGGCACGCTGCACGGCTCTGCGGCGAAGGGCGATAAAGCGACCGGTAGCCTCCGCACGATGAAGTTACACGAGGCACTGGGCCTTC
>DATGJK010000306.1:0-4788 GCA_035295245.1 Acidobacteriaceae bacterium | reverse complement strand
TGGGACCGTTTGCGATTCCTGCGGCCACGTTGGCACCTTTTCTCTCTTCAGGGGATGTCACGGCTACGACACGCGACACCGCTTCGTGCCCTGCACATTGAAGGGAAGAACAGTCCTGCTCGACTGGCTGCCATGCGAGGCGGAGAGCTGCGTCTTCAAGCTTCCGTTCTTTGTCACCTACGACGCGGACCTAACGCCGGAGAATCTGAAAGAGTGGGCGCCAAAATGGCTCTGGGACAACCTTGCCTGCTCCGTCGGCCATCCCATTCAGGCTCCTAAGTGGATCTTCGAGATGCGTCCCCATCGCGCCGCGCTCGATCTGGCCAGGGCAGGAATTCAACGGCGTCGTTGATTTCGTCTGCGCTGATTTATCCTTCATCTGATGCGCAAGACGCTTTCCATCGCGATGATCGCGATGAACGAGGAAGCCAATCTGCCCCGCACGCTGGAAAGCGTGCGCTGGGCGGATGAGATCATCATCGTCGATTCCGGATCGACTGATCGCACCCTAGAGATCGCGCACTCCTTCGGCGCCAGAACGACGTACAACGCCATCGTGGGCCACGGCGAACAGAAGAACGTCGCGCTTGACCTTTGCATGTCGGACTGGATTCTGTTGCTAGATGCAGACGAGGTGCTCACGCCGGAACTACAAGCTGAGATCCGCACACTGCTCGAGGGCGAGCCGAAGTATCAGGCCTATTGGATTCCACGTCTCAACCTCTACTTCGGCCGCTGGATTCGCCACGGCGGCTTCTATCCCGACCACAAGCTGCGTCTCTTCAAGCGCGGTGTCGCCCGGCTCAGCGAGGGTGTCGGCCCGCACTCGACGCCGCAATTCAAAGGCCCACGCGGCACCCTAAAGCACGACATGCTGCACTATGCGTATCCCACGCTCGCCATCTATCTCGAGCACATGGCCCGCTACAGCACCGAGATCGCCAAGCTACTCCAACGCGACGGCCGCGTAAGCCAATCATGGTTTGCTTTTGTCTGGAATGGCGTACTAAATCCGATTGCGACCTTCCTGTACAACTACATTTTCCGGCTCGGCTTCCTCGACGGCCGCGAAGGCCTGCTCCTCCACTTCAACCACTCCGTCTACATCCACTGGAAATTCGTGAAGGCCTGGTCGATGGCGAAAAACAGTTCGTCGTAATCGAGTTCGTAGTTCACAGTTCTCAGCTGAGTGGCTCTGATTGTGCGCCTTGGTTGAGACGATGGCATTCCCCGAAGACTGTTCACTTGCAAAAGAAAATGCCGGAGCATGCGCGCTCCGGCATCGTCATTTTTTACTGTGAACTACGAACTGTGAACTGCCTCTATATATGGCAGCTCGCTTGCCCGCGCTTCTCCAGATACTTCTGGTGATACTCCTCGGCCCGCCAGAAGGTCTGCGCCGGCTCGATCTTGGTCACAATGCGCTTCGGCTTGAAGCGGCCCTCATTGTTCAGTTGCTCGATTTTGGCTTTCGCATGCTGCTCCTGTTCCGGCGAATGATAGAAGATCGCCGACCGATATTGCGTGCCCCAGTCCGGCCCCTGCCGATTCATGGTCGTCGGATCATGCAGTTCGAAAAATGCATCCAGCAGTTGTTCGTACTTCACCTTCGCCGGATCGAAGTCCAGCTCCACTACCTCGGCATGGCCTGTCTGGTCGGTGCAAACATCCCGGTACGACGGATTATCCAGCTTTCCGCCCTCATAGCCCACCGCCGTTGCAACCACGCCGGGAATGGCGGCGAATGCCGCTTCAACACCCCAGAAGCAGCCGGCTCCAAATGTCGCTTTCTCAGTGCTCATGCCTGTTCAGATGCACCTGGACGCGTTTGGTAACAAAAACCGCGTTCGGATGAGCTTGAGACCAATCACAGGCAAGCTCAAATCGGTAGCTCAAGGGGGACGATCCGCGCCCGTTATCGCCGCGATGCAACCGCAAACGCCACGCTCCGCTCGGATTCGCGCTGCACAGCGCGGCGCCGTCCGGCGAGAAGATCGGCTGCGCCCAGGCTGCCGCACACCTGCCCGGTTTCGCGATCAACCACCGGCATGTTCAGCAAGCCGCTCGTCGCCATCTCTTCCGCAACCGAACGGCATGTCTCATCGGAGTACGCAAAAACCTCCGGCAGGCTGCGGCCCGGCCGTTGCTCTACCTCGGTCATCACCTCGGCGACAATCACCGTCTCCAGCGGATCGACACCGTACTCGCGCGAAAGATGATAGCCGCGGCGGCTCAGCTTCTCGGTCAGAATCGACCGCGGCATCACCAGCGACGTGACCAGGTACGACGCGGTGCAGGCCAGCACAAGCGTCAACAGCGCCGGCAGCGCATGCGTTAGCTCCAGCGAAAACAGAACGGCGGTCAGCGGCACTCCCAACGCGCCGGCCAGCATCGCTCCCATCCCCAGCAGCGCCCACAGAGCCTGCGTCTCGACCGGCATATGCAGCAGCCATGCCATCGATTCACCTAGCGCTGCTCCAATCATCAGCAGCGGCGCCAGCACGCCCCCCGATGTGCCCGAACTCAACGAGAACGCCCACATCAGCGACTTCACAAGCACCAGACCGGCCAGCAACTTCAGCGGCGCATCGCCTCGCAGCAGCTCTGCGATATTGTCGTAGCCCACGCCGAGGCCACGCGGAAAGATCAGCCCGCCAATTCCCACACCTATCCCACCGATCGCAGGCCACCACATCCAGTGAATCCGAAGATGTCCGCAGAAGTGCTCGAAACCATCCTCGAACCCATACATCAGTCGGCTCAGCCCCGCCGAAGCAAATCCCACCAGCACGCCAAGCGGAATGGCAATGAGCATCGACTGGGTGAGGGGAATTCCCGAAGGCATGTTGACGGGAAACAGCGGGCCCGCGCCCAGCCAGGCAATTCGCAGAGCACCGGCCGTCGCACTGGCAATCGCCACCGGCACCAGCGAGCGCGGGCGCCACTCGAACAGCAACAGCTCGACCGCCAACAAGATCGCCGCAACCGGAGCAGCGAACGTCGCCGACATGCCCGCCGCCGCACCTGAAACCAACAGCGTGGTTCGTTCCGCATCCGACAGCTTCAGCCATTGCGCAATCAGCGAGCCGAACGCTCCGCCCGTCATGATGATGGGACCCTCTGCTCCAAACGGGCCGCCCGACCCAATCGCAACCGCCGCGGAGAGTGGCTTAAGCACCGCCACCTTGGGATGGACACGCGCGCCACGCAGCAGGATCGCCTCAATCGCTTCGGGAATGCCGTGTCCGCGAATTTTGTCGGAGCCATAGTTGGCCATCAGCCCCACAATCACGCCGCCAATCACCGGCACGAACACCAGCACCCACGAGGGCTGCGTCGATCCCGCCGGACCCACCATCGCCAGGCTGATGCGGTGGTAGTAGAAGATGTTCGTCGCCAGCGCGATGGCTCGCAGCAGCAACACGGCCAGCGCGGCGCCTCCCGCGCCGATCACCAGCGCGACAGCACTCAACAGCCAGGTCCGTTGATCGACAGTGAAATCACGCAAACCCGATGGCCGCGACCTCATTGCGCCTCCTTCTCAGTTGCCGGCAATGCATGAAGGCGCACACCTTCGAGCGCTCTAATCAAGCGCGGCGCCATCTCGTGCAGTTCGCGCGCGTGCGCCTCCGACAGCCCCTCCAGCATCCGTCGCCCCTTGCGCGTCAGCCGCAGAATCGCGCACCGCCGATCCCGCGCATCCGCCGTCCGCTCCAGCAATCCCTCGCGCTCCGACCGGTCCGCCAGCTCCACCGCGCTGTTGTGCTTCAGGGCCAGCCGCTCGGCCACAAACCCAATCGTTACCTGGGCCGTCGCAGAAGCCCCCGCTACCTGCAACAAAAGCTGATGCTGCTGCGGCTGCAGACCCGCCTCCAGTGCCGCCGATTCGCTGAAATGGAGAAATCCACGCAGCTCATAGCGAAAGCCGGCCAGCGCAGTCAGCAGATCCTGAGAGGTTGTCGTCTCACCGTCGAGTTTCATAAATATATCGTATCACGATATATATTCTCCTCTCCCATACCGACTCCACAATCCCTCCCGGCAAGTCGCGCCAAAGGTGTGATCCAAAACACATTCCGCAGCCCCCGCCACCTCTATCGTCATCCTCAGCAAGGTCTCCTATGGCAACGCAAACCGCCTCGCTGGCCACGACCCCAAAAACCAAGAAACCCCTCCTTCGCCGCCTCTCCCCTGACCGGTCGCAGCGCATCCGCCATCTCGTCCAGATCGTGTTTGTTGCGCTGAACGGCTGGCTCGGCCTGCAGTTCTACGTGTGGGTCCGGTACTACGAGCACGGCGGCCAGGGGCTTTATCTGCCGCGTCCGGCGGGCGTCGAGGGCTGGCTGCCCATCGCCGGCCTCATGAACACCAAATACTTCCTCACAACCGGCCACGTCCCGCTCATCCATCCAGCCGCCATGTTCCTCTTCATGGCCTTCGCCGTCATGAGCCTTCTGCTTAAAAAAGCCTTCTGTTCCTGGCTCTGCCCCGTGGGCACGCTGTCGGAGTATCTGGGCCTCCTCGGCCGGCGCATCTTCGGCCGCAATCTGCGTATTCCCCGCTGGATCGACATCCCTCTCCGCGGCCTGAAGTATTTGTTGCTCGGGTTCTTCGGTTTCTTCATCGCCGCCATGTCCGCCGTAGCCCTCGCCGAATTCATGGAGACGCCCTACGGGCTGCTCGCCGACGTCAAGATGCTCAACTTCTTCCGCGACATCGGCCTCACTGCTGGCATCGTCGTCGGCCTGCTCATGCTGGGTTCCATGCTGGTGCAGCATTTCTGGTGCC
>DATGJK010000305.1:0-4039 GCA_035295245.1 Acidobacteriaceae bacterium | reverse complement strand
CAATAACGGCAAAGTCGCTCGCGAAAACACCTTTGTGCTGAGCTCCGATGGTAAGACGGTGAAGGAGACCGATATCACCCCGGCGCCCTCGCCCTCGAAGATGTCAGTTACCTTTCATAAGTCGTAATACCAGGCAGAAAGCTAGACTGGGTGTTCGGGTTGTGCGCCGCCCCGGTGCAGACGCTGCGCCGGGGGGCGGGTAGTCCGGCAGGGAACACGTGCCCCCGGCGCGATTTTTTTGCGATCGACGCCATCCGGCAGATCGCCTTCGGCTATGATGTTTTGCCAACAGCGGGATCCGAGTTGTATCCGCTGCGGCCCCGCCGCACGGGATGATCGTCGACTGCGAGAATTCTGATTCGAGCCGACCGGCGATGAGGGCAACGAACTCAAGTCTGCTGCCGCTCGCATCGAAGGAGGCCCAGATGAAAATTCTTGTTCTTTCCGGCGCCGCATTGTGCCTGCTCTTCGCAGGCTGCTGGTCACCGAAAGCCGAAGCCGAGTCACGGCCGGAGTTTCTCTGCCGGATGGCGACGCAACACTTTGCCGCATTCTTCCCGAAATCCCCGCCGAAGCTGGTGCGCGAGGGACGCTGCGATCTGGGATCGGTCGAAGCAGGCGCGGTGGACGTCTACTATCCCACGCTCGGTACCGATTCGCTGGAGCGCGAGCGCATCGTCACGCACGCGATCAACAGCAGCCCGGTCGATGAGCCGGCTCTGGGCGAGGGGGCGTTCTCCGTGCACGGCAGCGCGAAGGATGCGAGTGGCAAGCCCTTCTACACCGTGCAGTATTACGCGCGCAAGAATGCCCAGATCTTCGCCATTACGTTCAAGCGCTATCAACCGTTCACGGAGAGCGATTTCAAGGCGCAGCGTGCAGCGATCCTCGCTTATTTCGACGATCTGGACTGATGCTTTCCGCATCGCGACACCACCACAACTGAGGGAGAGAACCGGGATGAAAACACTGGGCGTGATCATTGTGCTGGCGGCTCTTAGCCTGCCATCCGGATGTTCAAAGAGCAAACCCCAAGCGCAGGCCAGCACATCGCCGGCAGCTTCGCCGGTGCCCGCGACTCGGATTGCCGACCCATGCAAGCTGCTCACCCAAGCCGAAGCTTCTGAGGTCGCCGGAGTGACGCTGAGCCCGGGTGAGATGCGGCGTTTTGGGATTGTCACGCGCTGCTCATTCTTCTATCGCGCCGATCCTTCGCGCGACGTGCTGCTCGACGTGCAGAACGAGACCGCTCCGGTAACCGACGCGGAACTGTTTGACAGCTACACTCATATGCCCGATGTGCAGAGAGTCAGCGGCATCGGCGAGCAGGCGCTGTGGAATCACAGCGAGATCGGCAGCGGGCTGGACATCCTGAAGAACGGGCATATGGTTGAGATGAAAGTGCCGCGCTCCATCGCCACCGTGACGCCCCCCGTGGAGAAGGCAGCGAAGGCGATTGCCAGCCGCATGTAGAGCCTGATCCTGTTGCCTGCGCCCGCGTCCCCAATGGATGAATGTCCTCGAGTGAGGCAATTGCGGAGAGCGATGCGAGAGAAGACCCGAGCAGAGGGCGATAAACCGGCCATTTGCGGTTCAATCTGCTGATAACTGAGAATTGTCAATCCGTTACTTCCGTGTAGTTGCTGATTGAACACAACTTGCAGCCCAACTTAGCTGAGACTCTGGTTTCCCTAACTTGGTATTCTGGATATATAAGGTGAAATTCAGCGAAAGGCCGCTCCCGTCGAGCGGCCTTTTCCTATTCATGGCCGCTGCACCCGGGGCAGGAGTCCCCGTTATAGCTCGGTAATCCCTGCAGGCATTCGCAGCTATCGGCGAATGCTCTTCACAACGGATCACCAAGCACTGATCGCTAACTACGGAGAACACATGAACTCTCAGGAATCCTTCCTCCGCCGCGCCGCCGATGCGGCTCGCGCTGCCGGACACCTCTTTCCCGAATACGCAGCCTGCGAAGCCGCACTCGAATCCGGCTGGGGACAGTCGCAGCTGGCCACCCAGGCCAACAACCTCTTTGGGCAGAAGCAGGCGCATCCGCCGCTGTCTGGCACCGAAACGTTGTCGCTGCCGACCCGCGAGTATCTGCATGGCGCCTGGGTCTCGGTGCAGGCCGCCTGGGTGCAGTTTCAGGACTGGGACTCGTGCTTTCGCGAACGGATGGCGCTTCTCCGTTACCTGTCGAATGGTTATCCGAATTACCGCGAGGCGCTGGCCGCCACCACCGGCGAGCAATTCGTAACGCTGGTATCTCGCTCCTGGTCCACGGATCCCGCCCGGACCGGCAAGGTGCTGGCAGTGTACGACACGCATCGCGCAGCGTTTGAAGTCAGCAAGTCAGAGATCAGGGATCAGAAATCAGTGATCTGAACCCGAACAGGTTATCTCTGATCAGTGACAGCTGATCACTGTTTCTTACGCTGCTTTCTTCCGCAGCTTTTTCGCTGCTTTCTTGCTCGGCGCCGCGGGTGCGGCGCTCCTGGCAGAGACCTCGCGGATCGGCTTCTCGTGGAGCAGCAACTCCACGGCGCGCATCTGGGTGTTGTCGTAAAACCACTGCTGTACCACGTTGTCAGCGAGGAGATTCAGCAGGCCCATGATGCACATGCCCTGGTGGTGCGCCATCCATTCGCGCACCGCTTCAGGCTTATTGCGGCCGCGCCGGAAGTCGATGGCTTCGTAGAAACCGTACGCGCCGGTCCAGCCGTGGCTGGCCATGCGCCGCAGGTTTTCGATGGCCGCCGGAGGATCGACATTCAGTGCCAGGAACGTGGAGTAGGGCGAGACGACGGGGCCTGCAGTTGCGTCCCACTTGAGCGAGACCTGCGGGATGCCGTACGCCTGGTAATGATAGTGTCCCTGGTCGGTCTTATCGGAGTAGCCTGACTCAGATATACCCCACGGGATGCCCTGCTCGCGCGCGTATGCCCGCTGAATCTCGACCGCGCCGTGAATGGATTTGGAGAGCAGCGTGTCGGGGTAGCTGCGCATCCACAGCGCGGGCATCAGGTATTCGAACATGGTGCCGGTCCAGGAGAGCAGCACCGATCGCCCATACGCGGTCACGTGGACGCGCGACATCTTGAACCAGCCCTGCTGCGACAGTTCGCCGCGCGCCACGGCGATGTAGGTGGCGATGCGTGCTTCCGACGCAAGCATGTCGTAACAGGCCCAATGAACCTTGTTGGTCGCCAGGTCATAGCCGATCGACAACAGCATGCGGTCCTTGTTCACCAGGAAAGTGAAGTCGGTGTTGTCCGCCCAGCGCTCGGCTTCGCGCGAAACCGTTCGCAGGTTCTCGACCAGTTGTGCGAGACGCTCACGGGCCGGCGTGATTTCCTGACGCAGGCGCTCGATCAGCGCAGCCGACTCGGCAGAGTCAGGCATGCGTTGCGGGCGGTTCAGCCGCTGCTCGATGGCAGCCGCATAGCGGGGGGCGTGCTCCAGAGTGGGCAGCGCGCGCACGTCCTTTCCGGGAACGGGATGCAGCGCCGCTTCGGCGGGCTCGGTCTCATAAATCACCGAGTCGATGGGCGCGTAGTCGGGGTGGATCCATGGCATGTAATCGCGCACCAGGGCCGCGACGGCTTCGATGCGCCGCTTCGTCTCGTTCGTCCACCACAGCGCCTCGTCGAGCGAAGGCTCTGTATACGGCGGCAGATTCTCGAACGCCGCCTGGGTGTCGGACGCGAAAATCCAGCGCAGCCACGCGCTTAAATCGGCGGTGCTCTGCGGTACCCGGGGAAGGCTGCGGTCTTTCCGAAACGCTTTCAGGTCCTGCACCATATGCAGGTGCGTGACCAGCCCTTCGAACTGACGCGGCTCAATCAGAGGACGTTTGAGCAGCGACAGCGTTCCGGTGCCGACGGTGTATAGCGAGGCGACGAGGTTGCCGCTGTCGACTGAAGAAACAGTGATCGGCGGCAGTGGTTCCAGCGTATCGGTGGTGTACCAGTTGTAGAGATGGCCGCGCTGCAGCGGCAGTTTTGCCATCGTGGCGTAGCTGCGCTGCATCAGCTCG
>DATGJK010000304.1:0-46890 GCA_035295245.1 Acidobacteriaceae bacterium | reverse complement strand
ACCCGGTCTTTGCCGAAATGGGTCTCATGCCACGTCACCGTATGCGACGGCACGTCGATCATGATGTCCATCGGCGTGGGAAACGACGGCCCCTTCTGCACGTGGTGATCGCTGATGAGATGAAAGACGCCCGCCTGGGTGAAGACCGCCTCCTCGTCATCCAGCGAGCCGTCGATAAAGCGAAACGTTAATCGCGAGCGAACCAGGTCCTTCTGGACCACCGCGGTCTCCTCCGCCTGGGCCAGGATTTTCCCGTCCGGCCCCTTCACCACAAAATCGCGATGCATCGGCTCCTGCGGGCGGCGGACCGGGACCGGGATGGCCCAGGTACCAGCCGGAAGCAGCCCAGCCACCACGGCGGCACTCACGCGGACCAAAAGGCGAAGGGACATTTGCATGGGGAAGTCAGCAATTCTGGTGCAAAGCGGACCCAGCGATCTTACTGGATGGACGCGGCGCCTCTGCAAAGGTTGGATTAAGCCGGTTCGGTCACCGCGACAGCCTTTGCAGAGCCGCTAAAATAGAGATTGTGACGGATTTGCTGCAAAAAGAGATAACCGCCGCGAAGGAAGCGAAACCGCGGGTGGGATTTGTATCGCTCGGCTGCCCCAAGAACCTGGTGGACAGCGAAGTGATGATGGGTCTGCTCAATCAGGCCGGAGCGGATATCACTGCCCAGGCCGAGTCGGCAGATATTTTGGTCGTCAACACCTGTTCGTTCATTGACAAGGCAAAGCAGGAATCTGTCGACGCGATCCTCGAAATGGCGCGCATCAAGAGCGCCGGATCGGCGCACAAACTGATTGTGGCCGGTTGCCTGGTCGAGCGCTACCGTGACGAAATTCGGAAGAACATTCCGGAGGTGGATGCGGTGGTTGGAACGGGCGAACTCGAATCCATCCTCGAGGCGGCTGGTTTGTCCCGTCCTGTTCCGGCTGCGGCTTCTCCGTTCACGATTCTCGGCAATGGCAACGCCGAGGTTCGCCCAGGGCGTGAGGCTCTCGCCGGAACGCATCAGCCGGAAGTCCCCACGTTCCGACCTGAAGGCGACCGCCGCGAGGAGCAGGGCAGGTTCTCGCGCGCGCCGTGGGATGGAGCCGCAGCCCAGCTGCCCCAGTATCTGTACGACCACACGACTCCGCGCCTGCGCACGACGAAAAGCTCGTCGGCGTATATCAAGATTGCGGAGGGTTGTGACCATCCCTGCAGCTTCTGCGTGATCCCGAATCTGCGTGGCAAGTTCCGCTCGCGACGGTTTGAGTCCGTGGTGTCTGAGGCGGAGCGGCTGGTGGCCGAAGGCGTCCGCGAGATCACGCTCATCGGGCAAGACACCACCTGCTATGGGGAAGACATGGGGCTGAAAGATGGGCTGGCGCAGTTGCTGGAACGGCTTGCGCGGATCGAGGGACTGACGTGGCTGCGATTCCTTTACGCGTATCCGAACCGGGTCACGGGCAAGCTGCTGGAGACGATCGCCAGGCACGAGAACATCTGCAAATATCTCGACGTTCCGCTGCAGCACGCTTCGGCGCCGGTGCTGAAATCCATGAAACGGGGTGGCGGCGCGGATATTTTCCTGAAGACGATCGAGAAGGTGCGCGCGGCGGTTCCGGGCATTGCGCTGCGCACGTCGTTCATTGTCGGATTCCCCGGTGAGACAGATGCCGATTTCGAGGCGCTGTGCGATTTTGTCGCCGAGGCGAAGTTCGACTGGCTGGGTGTCTTCTCCTACTCGGACGAGGAAGGATCGAGGGCGTTCGACCTGGGCGGCAAGATTCCGAAGCGGGTCATCGAGCAGCGGCGGCGAGCGCTGATGAAGCTGCAGAAGGGAATCAGCCGTCACGCGAAGCGGGAGTGGGTGGGGCGCACGCTCGACGTGCTGGTGGAAGGTGAATCCGCAGAGACGCCGCTGCTATGGGAGGGACGGACGCAATACCACGCGCCGGAAATTGACGGCACCGTTTACCTGAATGACTTTGGTCCGTTCGAATCGCTGACGGCAGGGCGCTTTTATCGCTGCGAGATCACCGAGGCGCACGACTACGACGTGATCGCACGTGTGCTGTGCGAGCGAGAGGATACGGAGGAAGCGGCGCTGGCCGGCGCGGAGGCGGCCGTATGAGCGAAAAAGGTAAAGTTCTGCGTTGTCCGACGTGCAGGATACTGGTCACCGCAGACAGCGAGCATTTTCCGTTCTGCAGCGATCGCTGCCGGATCATCGATCTCGGCAAGTGGGCGAGCGGCGGCTATCGGATATCGTCGCCCATCCTCGATCCTGAAGTGCTGGAAGGGCTGGGTGGGGACGCTACGCGGCACAGGGACGATGACGACTAAGATCCATCCGGAAGTGCCGCAAGTCGGGCAGGGGGTTGAGCGCCGGACGCGCTGGGCCTGGAGGATCGGGACATTTTTCGGCGCGGGACGGCTGCGGCCGGGGCCTGGAACATGGGGGTCGGCGGCTGCTGCGGGCATCTGGTATTTGGGGGGACGCGCGGCGCATCTTAATGGCTGGATTTTGCCGGTTGGGAGCCTGGCCGCTGCGCTCGTTGTAACCCTGGTCGGGATTCCTGCGGCGAGCATCGTCGAGCGGGAGAGCGGGCGTGAAGATCCGGGATTTGTGGTCATCGACGAAGTTGCCGGACAGTGGGTCGTGCTGGCTGCGGCGCCGCTCGATCTTGCTCACGCACTGGTGGGATTTGCGCTGTTCCGTATGTTCGATATCGTGAAGCCGCCTCCGGCACGACAGCTGGAGCGACTGCATGGTGGGACCGGGATTATGCTGGATGACCTGGCAGCGGGCATCTATGGTGCGCTGATCATGCTGGTCCTGAGGCACTGGTGGTAAGAAGCACGTGGAACGCAAATGGGTCTGAAGTGAAGATGGTACGCATTCTCAAATCCGAACCGAGCTCGGCTCCGAGGATCGACGCGGTGTCGCCTGGCGTTACCCTGCCTGGCGGCGAAGTGGAAGTGCGCGGCGCGAATCTCGGATCGGTGCCGATCGGGCAGAATGGGTCGGAGTGGCGGCGCCCCGTGGCGATGCTCGGGGAACTGGCCGCTCCTGTGCTGCTGAGCCGCGCCTCGCGCATGGCGATCAAGGTTCCTGAGGAAGCGGAGACGGGGCGGCTCCGCATTTTGCAGAACGGCGCGCAGAGCAATGCGGTTGAAGTACGCGTGGCCAACCTCATCGCGACCGGAGCGCATGTCGTATCCAATCCGGTGATGGATAACTCCGGGAACATTTATCTGACATTTTCCGGCGAACGCGGCCAGGAGACGCCGGTTTCGGTCTTTCGCATCGAGCGGGACGGAGAGATGCGTCCGTTCGTGCGGGGAATCGTCAACGCGACGGGGCTGGCCGTCGATTACGAAGAGAACCTTTATATTTCTTCGCGCCATGAAGGCAAGGTCTACAAAGTCGCGCGGAACGGCGCATCGGCCGTTTATGCCGAGGGCATGGGAGTGGCGACGGGGCTGGCGTTCGATGCGGACCAGAACCTTTACGTAGGCGACCGGAGCGGCACGATCTTCAAAATCGCGCCGGACCGGCAGATCTTTGTCTTCGCGACTCTGGAGCCCAGCGTAGCTGCCTACCATCTGGCGTTTGGGCCCGACGGAACCCTGTACGTGACCGGCCCCACGACTTCCAGCTACGACGCGGTGTATGCGATCAACAGCGATGGCGACATCAACGTGCTGCACCGCGGCCTGGGACGGCCGCAGGGGGTCGCTGTGGATATTTCCGGCAAAGTCTACGTCGCGGCCAGCTGGCACGGACGCAGGGGCGTGGCTGTGATCCCGCCGCAGGGCGAGCCCTCGCTGGCGATTTCCGGAACTGGAATCGTAGGCTTTACGTTTGTGCCCGGCGGCGGCGCGCTCATCGCGACGAACACGTCGCTCTATCACGTGTCGCTGGGGATTGAGGGATGGCGGCTGGTCTGATGGTTCGCAGATCAGGCCGAGGAGATCGATGAACGCCGAAATTATTGCGGTTGGGTCTGAAATGCTCACTCCCTACCGCCAGGACACCAACTCCCTCTACATCACAGACAAGCTGAATGAACTCGGCGTCGACGTGGCGTTTAAGACGATCACCGGCGACAGGCTGAAGCATCTGGTGGGCGCGGTTCGCAATGCGCTCCTGCGGGTGGATATCCTGGTGATCTCCGGCGGGCTTGGCCCAACCGAAGACGATCTGACCCGGGAAGCCGTGGCGGAAGCTCTGGGCGTGAGATTGCGGCGCGATCCGGATTTGATCGCGCACCTCTATACGCGTGCCGCGTCGCGCCGCATCACAATCACCCGCAACAACGAGAAACAGGCCGACGTGATTGATGGCGCTGTCGTTCTGCCGAATCCGCTCGGCAGCGCGCCGGGGCAGTGGATTGACACCGTTGCCGGGAAGCATCGCAAGCTGATCATGCTGCTGCCCGGACCTCCCCATGAGCTGAAGGGCATGTTCGAGGGCGAGTGTCTGCCGCGATTGCGCGAGATCCTGCCGCAGCGGCACATCGCCACGCGCGTGCTGAAGGCGGCCATGATCGGCGAATCCCTTGCCGACTCGCGCATCGCGCCGATCTATACCCAGTACAAAGATGTGGACACGACCATCCTGGCGCACCTCGGCGACATCGAGTTGCGGCTGAACTGTTCCAAGCCCATCGCGGATCTGGCGCAGGCGCGCGTGGATGAGCTGGCTGGGAAGATTGAAGAGGAACTCGAGGACTACATCTATTCCTCGCAGGGAGAGACGCTGGAGCAGATCGTTCTCTATTACCTGGAAATGCGCGGCGCGACGCTGGCGACGGCGGAAAGCTGCACCGGCGGAATGGTCGCCGAACGCCTGACCGGCGTCAGCGGCAGCTCGCGCAGCTTCACCGGCGGGGCCGTGGTCTACAGCAACCGTCTGAAGACGGAACTTGCAGGAGTCGATCCAAAACTCATCGCAGCGCACGGCGCGGTGAGCCGGGAGGTCGCCATTGCCCTGGCAGAAGGCATTCGCGAGCGCTGCGAATCGACCATCGGCCTTGGCATTACCGGCGTTGCCGGTCCCACCGGCGGAACAGACGACAAGCCTGTCGGGCTGGTTTGGTTCGCGATCTCCGACGCGGACGGTACGGATGCGCTGGAGAAGCGGTTTTCCGGCGACCGGAACGCGATCCGCTTCTATGCCAGCCAGCAGGGTTTGGACATGGTCCGGCGGCGGCTGATGTAGGGCGGCTTTCCTCTCCAGTGAAAAAATTCCTGCTAACCCCCTTGCGTGTCGTCCCGTCTTGTGTGTTACAGTGTGTAACACTATGGCGCGTAGCACTCCATCCACACATGATCCGGCTGAGCTTGGCGAACTCGAACGCGAAATTCTCGGTATCGTCTGGCGTCTCGGCGAGGCAACCGCCGATCAGGTCCGTGAAGCTCTGGGCCGGCCGCTGAAGGATTCGACGATTCGGACCGTGCTGCGGCGGCTGGAGGAAAAGGGCTACCTTGCGCACGCTTTGGACAACCGGACATTCGTGTACCGCCCGGCGGAGTCGCCGCAGAAGGTGGCCGGGCGCGCCGTGCAGCGCATCGTGGACTGGTTCTGCGCGGGATCGGTCGAAGACCTGCTGGTGGGCATGGTCGATTCGAAAGTCGTGAGCCGGGCTGAACTCGAGCGCCTGGCGCGCCGCATTGCTGCGGCGAAGAAACAGGAAGGAGACAGGGCATGACGGCCATTCTGGTGGAATCCGCTTTGCGGTCGCTGCTGTGCGCCGCAGTCGTTGGCTTGGGACTGACGCTCTTCCGCGTGCGCAATGTGCCCGCGCGCAAGCTGGCATGGACGCTCGTCCTGATGGCAGCGATTGCCATGCCGGGCTTGATGCGTGTCCCTCTCCCGGCCGCTTTGCGGCTGAACAATGCGTGGACGGCGCCGATGCGCGGAATGGCAGCATCCGCCGAACAGATGCTTCAGCCGGCAGCCCTGGTCACGCATGCCCTGGCGCAGAGTTCGGCTGGCAGCGCCGATGTGCAGGCGACGGCATCGGCTCCCACGCCATCCGGACGCGCATTGCCGGCCGTCGACGCCGGATTAGCCACCGATCCTGTGACCGTGGCTCCGGTTAGCCACAGCTTTCAGTGGCCGCCGGTTCGCACAATGGCTCTCTGGATTTACCTGGCGGTTGCCGGTGCTTTGCTCCTGCGAGTCTTGATTGGGCTCTTCGCGGCTATGCACTTGTGGATGACCGCAGCACCGGTCTCTCCGCTGGTCGCGCCTGAGCCGAATGTCCGCGCGAGTGCCAGGATTCCGGCGCCGGTTACCGTTGGATCGGGAATCGTTCTTCCAGCTGACTATGCGCAATGGGACCGCTCAAAGCTGCGGATGGTCATTGCGCATGAGCGCTCCCATGTGCGCCAGATGGATTTTTATTTGCAGCTGCTGGCCGGCGTTTACACAGCTGTCTTCTGGTTTAGCCCTCTGGGATGGTGGTTGCGCCACGTTCTGTGCCTGCTGGGAGAAGCGATTGGAGACCGTGCGGGCATGCGAGCCGCGGCAACGCGCAGCCATTATGCGGAAACGCTGCTGGAGATTGCGTCTCTGCCGCATCGAGCTCTTCCTGGAGTCGCTATGGCTCGTTCTGCCAATTTGTCTCGTCGTGTTGAATCGATGCTGAACGACCGGCAAGTGCGCCGCGCGTTCGTCGAGGGGAAGATTCGTGCCGCCGCATCGCTGCTCGTTATTCCCATCGCGTTATTGCTTGCGCTCGCTGTTCTGCGCGCGCCTGCGGCTGCAGCGCAATCCACGCAGCAACCTGCGCCGCCGCCGCAAACCGATGCTCAACAGCCGAAGCCGAATACAGGGCAGTCGAATCCGCCCGAAGATCAGGTCACGACAACGAAGCCCTCTCCCGATGTGCAGCAGAGCCCGTCCACGCCGCCCGCGCCCGAGACTCCGCCGGCGCCTGCTAAGCCGGGGACAACAGAAGTACCCGAGGGCCAGTCTGCGACTCCGCCCGCGCCCGCTGCCCCGGACACCCCGGCCCTGCCTGCGTCGGCCGCCATGCCGGCAGAGCCGAACGGGCCTGAGCCACGGGAGCAGAGCGCGACGAACAATAACCACCACGGATACATGTATCACTACGGATGGGACGGCGATTCATACGCGATCGTGACCGGGCAGGATGAGCACATGACCTTCTCCGGAACATGGGACGCCGACCAGAAGGCCGAGCTGGATAAAGCTCGCCATGCCGCGAATGGCCCCTTCCTCTGGTTCCGGCACGACGGCAAATCCTACATCGTTACCGATCCCGAGATCCTTTCCTCGTTGCAGAAGATGTATGCGCCCATGCAGGAACTCGGCAAGCAGCAGGCGGCATTGGGCCGTCAACAGGAAGAGCTCGGCAGACGCCAGGAAGAACTCGGCCGGCAGCAACGCGATGCGGGTGCGATTCGTATGCCGGATCTGTCGAAGCAAGTGGCGGATCTAAATGCGGCTCTGGCCAAACTCCGCGATGACCAGACGCACGGGGACGCGCAGAAATGGTCGGAGCTGGAGGCGAAGCTCAAGGCTGATCAGGACAAGATGCTGACGCCCGAAAAAATGGCAGAGCTGCAGGAACGGCTGGCGGAGTTCCAGGCGGAGTGGAACTCGGAACGCATGGCGGAGTTCCAGGCGGGAATGGCCGAGCTGCAGGGGAAGCTTGGATCGCTGGAGGGTGACGCGGGCGCGAGGATGGGCGCGTTCGGAAGACAGATGGGAGAACTCGGGCGACAGCAGGGCGAACTCGGCCGGCAACAGGGAAAGCTTGGGCAGCAGCAGGGAAGGCTGGCTCAGGAACTGAACCGCGAAGTGCAGAAGACGATCCAGGATTCGCTCGCAAACGGGAAGGCGAAACCGATCGAATAGAGCCGCCCCTGGCGATTTCATGCAGCATTTTCGGCAACAGCACAACTGATAGACTCGTAAACGCAATGCCCTTCATCGTCTATCTGGCGGTTGCCGTGGCGGCGTATCTGCTCGGCTCCATTCCGTTCGGCTACGTGCTGGTTCGGGTCTTCCGCAAGGAAGATATCCGGGAGAAGGGCAGCGGGAACATCGGCGCGACGAACGTAATCCGCTCCGGCGCGAAGGGCCTGGGCGCGGCGACGTTCCTGCTGGATGTGCTGAAAGGCTTCGTCGCGGTGATGCTCTGTGGGGCGGTGATGAACGCCATGCAGACCCCTGCTGCCGTTCGCATGAACGCGGTCGCTGTCGCCGCTCTGTTCGCAATCCTCGGGCACATGTTCACAGTGTGGCTGGGATTCAAAGGGGGCAAGGGCGTTGCCACAGCATTCGGGGTTTTCCTGGCGCTGGCTCCCTGGGCCGCTCTGGCGGGTCTCGGCATTTTCATCATCGTCTTTGCGCTTTCCCGGTACGTTTCGCTGGCATCGATCATTGCCGCTGCCGCCTTCCCGGTGATCGTGCTGTTGCTGCACCAGCGTCCGCGCACCGCCTGGTCCACGGCCGTCCTGTTCCTGATCCCGTTCATCGTCATCGTCAGGCACCGCCAGAACATCGCGCGGCTTCTCAGTGGCACTGAATACCGCTTCGGTAAGACAAGGACGACGGCTGCATGAGCCGCATCGCCGTCATGGGGAGCGGGGCCTGGGGCACCGCGATCGCCATCAGCCTGGCGCGTCGCGGAGGACATGAGATTTGCCTCTGGTCGTATGAGAAGGATGTTGCTGAGATCATGCGCCGGCAGCGCGAGAACACCGCATTCCTCCCAGGGTTTCGGCTGGATGAAGCGATTACGGTGACGGCCGAAGCCGGCGAAGCGCTCCACGGAGCGGAGATCGTGGTCAGCGTCACTCCATCGGAATTTACTCGGTCTTCGTTCAAGGCCTTTGCGCCTCATCTTCATGCGGGGCAGTTGCTGGTGAGCGCGACGAAAGGCATCGAGGACGTTACTTACCTGCGCATGACCGAGGTGATCGGAAGTGTGCTTCAGGAGCGTGGGCTGCAGCTTTCCTGCGCGGTGATGAGCGGTCCATCGTTTGCGCAGGAAGTCGCAGCGGGCGCGCCGACGGCGATCACCATTGCCTCGACGGATGCGGAACTCGCATCGCGCATCCAGCGGGAGTTCTCCAGCCGAACCCTTCGCCTCTACACGAATGACGATGTGGTCGGAGTGGAACTCGGTGGGTCGTTGAAAAATGTCATTGCGATTGCCGCCGGAATTGTTTCGGGACTTGGGCTGGGATACAACAGCTCCGCGGCGCTGATCACACGGGGCATTGCGGAAATGACGCGGCTGGCTATCGCGTGCGGCGGTCAAAGGGCAACGTTGGCCGGCCTGGCGGGCATGGGTGACCTGGTGCTGACATGCACCGGCTCGCTTTCGCGCAACCGAACCGTAGGAATGGAACTGGGCCGGGGGCGCAGCCTGCCGGAGATCCTGGAAGGTCTTGGAGGCCACGTGGCGGAAGGCGTTCGAACCACGTCCGCCGCGCTGGGTCTGGCGCGCCGACATGGCGTGGAGATGCCCATTGCCGAGCAAATGGAGGCGATCCTGATACACGGGAAAGCGCCGCAGCAGGCCATCGAAGAACTGATGATGCGCCCCGGACGGGATGAGTAGACCCTGGCGCGGTGCGTGAATTTGCGCTGGACTTTCCGCCGGGGGAGGGGTAGTTTAGGCAAAACCCACTTCCTGGTGCAATATCCTAAGTCGCCTGTATTCCGTGGCATGCGGGCGTGTGTCATCGCCTTGTAACACTTTCGTGGGAGGCGAGTGGGACCAGGAAGTTCGTAAACTGGCTAAGAAAGGCTCCGCGGCCTCCGTACGCCCAGGGAGAAACGGACGCAATGCTGGATTCTCCGCGCCCCGTCGCACGGCAGTCACCGCCGCCCGTAATACCCAGGCTGCGTCAGCGCGTTTTTTTGCGTTTCATGCTGGTGCTTGTGGCCGTTGTGGCGGTGACGCTTGCTGCGACGCTGCTGGTTCGGCAAGTTACCACGTCGCCGCTGCTGCTGGGCATCTCGGGAGGCGCGGCCGGGCTTGCGCTCGCCATCTTAGCTTCGTCCCTTTGGAGCCGGCGTTTTGAGAAGCGGCTCACGGAACTCGTCAGCGTGATTGAGTCGGGGTCGCCTATCCGCGGGCAGGAAATGGCTCGCCAAACCTCGGACAAGCTCTACGCCGAGATGATTCTCACGTGGCAGAACGCCGTCAAGACGCTGCAGGACGGATGGCAGGCCAAGCATGAAGAGGCTCGCCGCGCCCACGAGACCCTGGCGGAGCTGATCCGCATGATGGCAAAGGCCGTCGACGAGCGTGCGACGTATCTGCGCGGCCACTCGGAGCGCGTCGCGCGCTACTCGGCTGCCATCGCGCGCAAGCTGGGCCTCGAAGAGGAGAAAGTCGAGGACGTCAGGCTCTCCGCTTTACTGCACGACATTGGCACGCTGGGCATCGAAGACTACCTCGTGATGAAGGACGCTCCGCTCGCGCCGGAGGAGTTCGAGATCGTCAAGGCGCACACCGTGAAAGGTGCGGCCATTCTGCGTCCCATCGAAACGCTTCACGATCTGATCCCGGGCATCGAGCTGCATCACGAGTCGCTCGACGGTTTGGGATATCCGTACGGCCTGAAGGGCGAGCAGATCCCGCTGATGGCGCGCATTATCGCGGTCGCCGATTCGTTTGACGCCATGACCACGCCGCGGCCCTATCAGGCGGCGATGAATCCCGACTATGTGCTGGAAGTGATGCAGCGGCTTTCCGGCACTCGCTTCGACGGCGCGGTTGTGGAAGCGCTGGCATCGCTGGTGCGCAGCGGAGCGCTGGAGGTGAAGAAGCTGCGCGTCCCGGTTTCATTCCGCATGCGGCGGCCTGCCGCTGAAGTCGTCTAGGGCCTGCTTTCCCCCGCCGAATTCACGGTTCGTTACACTTGAACCAGGTGCATTAAGGTTTCTCTGCCATGATTCAAACGTTGTTCGGGAGCCTGGAGCAGCCCGAGAAGAAGAGTATCTTCGACCGGATGCGCGACGCGGTGTCGCGCACGCGCGAAAATCTGGGCGAGCACATCGACAGCGTGCTGGCCATGACGCGCACCGTCGATGAGAACGCGCTCGAAGAACTGGAAATGAGTCTGATCGCCTCCGACATCGGCGTGGCCACCTCGGCTGAGATCGTAGACAACCTGCGGGAACGCGCCAAACGCCAGCAGATTCGCGATGGCGCGGAGCTGAAGGAGCTTTTGAAGGAGCAGCTGCAGCAGGTGCTCGACGAGAACAGCCCCCCGCCAAAACCGGTGAACCCGCCGGAAGTGATCATGATGGTCGGCGTCAACGGGACAGGAAAGACGACCACCAGCGGCAAGCTGGCAGCGTATTACCGGGCGCAGGGCAAGACCGCGTTGCTGTGCGCCGCTGATACGTTCCGCGCTGCGGCCATCGAGCAACTCGAAGTCTGGGGTGAGCGCAGCGGCGTTGAAATGATTCGCACCCGGCAGGGCGGAGATCCCTCGGCGGTTCTGTTCGATGCACTGACCGCGGCGAAAAATCGTCAGCGCGACGTGGTGATTGTGGATACCGCGGGACGTCTTCACACGAAGAGCGGGCTGATGGCGGAGCTGGATAAGATGCGGCGCACGGCCCAGCGCCTGATTCCGGACGCTCCGCACGAAGTTCTGCTGGTGCTCGACGCGACCACAGGACAGAACGGACTGCAGCAAGCGCGCCAGTTCATGGAGTCAGCGGGGGTGACCGGCATTGTATTAACCAAGCTGGACGGCACAGCCAAAGGTGGTATTGCCGTAGCCATCGCTCGCGAGATGAAATTACCCGTACGATTTGTTGGCGTTGGCGAATCACTGGATGACTTGCTCCCCTTCGACAGCGGAACTTTCGTGAATTCGATTTTGGCGGCATAGGTCAGCGAAGAAATGTTTGCACGCAGAACATCGGATGCCACTCCTCACGAACGGTGGATGGAGGAGGCTCTGGAACTGGCGCAGCGCTCGGTGGGTGTGGCTACTCCCAACCCTGCGGTGGGGTGCATTCTGGTGCGCGATGGGGGCATTGTCGGCAAGGGATTCCACGGGTATGACTGGCTGGATCACGCTGAGGTCGTCGCGCTGAACGATGCGGGCCGCTACAGCCACGGAGCAACCGCCTACGTGACGCTGGAGCCCTGCTGCCACACCGGCCGGACGGGTCCGTGCACCAAGGCTCTGATTGCGGCGGGCGTGAGCCGGGTGGTTGTCGCTACCGGCGATCCCAATCCGCAGGTGAACGGGAAGGGAATTGCCGAGCTGCGAGAAGCTGGGATCGAAGTCATCACCGGTGTTCTCGAGAGGGAAGCGCAGCACGTCAACGACGGTTTCGCGCGTCACGTGCGCAGCGGAATGCCGTTTGTCACGCTGAAAGCGGCGATGTCGCTCGATGGACGTATTGCTCCCATTCCGGGCACTGCGCGTCCTGGCGCGCCGGTTTACCTCACCGCGGAGAAGACCCGTGCGGAAGTCCATCGCATGCGCAACAGCGTGGATGCCGTCATGACCGGGATCAACACCGTCCTGCAGGACGATCCGCAAATGACGGACCGCTCCGGACTGCCGCGCCGCCGTCCGCTGCTGCGCGTGGTGCTCGATTCCGCTCTGCGTATCCCACTTGATTCCAAACTCGTGCGCAGCGCGAAGGAAGACGTCCTCATCTTTTGCGCGGTTGCGCCGACGGAGCGCCAGCGCGCGCTGGAAGCGATGGGCATTCGCGTGGAGCGTGTCGATCCGGCATCAGCCGACACCGATGGGCAGCAAAAGCGTCCAACGGAATCAGGCATTCGCCGCGGCGGGGTTTCTCTCGCCCAGGTCTTCAGGAGACTCGGCGGCATGGAATTGCTTTCGGTCATGCTGGAATCCGGCGCGCAGCTCAACGGCTCGGCGCTGAACGGGCAGCATGTCGACAAGCTGACGTTGTTCTACGCGCCGGTGTTTCTCGGGCCGAGCGCAGTTCCTCTCATGCACGAGACGATTACCGGGCCCCTGATTTGCGGGACGCCTGAAGTCACAAGCATTGGGCAGGACGTTCGCGTGGATGCGTATCTGCGCGATCCCTGGGCTTAAGCTGGAGACATGTTTACCGGCATCATCGAAGAGACGGGGAGCATCGTTCGCCTCGAGCCGCGCAGCGGGACCACGCGCATCGCGGTATCGGCTCCGGCTTATGCGCATCGCCTGCGCAAGGGCGACAGCATCGCCGTCAGCGGCACCTGTCTCACTGCGCTGGAGATCGAACCGCCGGTCTTCTTCGCTGATTTAGCGGCGGAAACATTGGCTCGCACCTCGCTGGGTGTACTCCGGCCCGGTTCGGTGGTGAACCTCGAGCTCCCCACGCCTGCGGGAGCGCCGCTGGGAGGCCACATCGTGCAAGGGCACGTGGATGGCTGCGGGGAACTGGTCGCCTTTGATCCAGTGAATCCGGATGCTGATCCTGACCTGACGGACTGGTGGCTGCGCGTGTGCGTGCCGGAAAACGTGCGTCCCTGGATCGTGGAGAAAGGCTCCATCGCCATCGAAGGCATCAGCCTTACCGTCGCCCGCTGGGATGGTGAGGTGGTGACGATTGCCATCCTGCCGCACACCCGGCGAGCAACGAACCTGCGCATGCTCGGTCCCGGCGCTCCGGTCAACGTGGAGGCGGATGTGATGCTGCGGATGGCCGAGCAAAGGCGACAGGCGCAGAGTTCTTCTGAACTGACACTTGAATATCTGCTCGCGAACGGCTACTGAGCAGAGGGATTTGCCATCGAGGCATTCTGCGCCCGTACCCGCTTCAGGAAGTCCGCGAGAGTCTGTCCTGCTTTGGGCGTGAACTTCTCTGCCAGGGTGTCGGCGTGTTGGATGCGATCGACGCGAAAGGTTCGGAAGTCCTTGCGCAGCTCGCACCAGGCAGTCAGGGTCCAGACGCCTCCCCAGAAGTATAGAGCCAGCGGATGCAATCGCCGGACGCTGGGCTCGCCGTCTTCGCGCGTGTACGCCACCAGCACGATACGCTGCTCCTGTGCGGCCGCATGCAGCTGATCGAGCTTGCGGCGGACCCCCTCCGGCGCACGGAAACCGGGCGCGTAAAGCAGCACGTCGTCGATGTTCTCGCGAAGCTCGGGCGGGAGCACGGCCTCGATTTTGCGGAGGGCGCGATTGGCCGCCTCGGTGAGCTGCATGCCGCCCCACGCCTCGACCATGCGAGCGCCCAGCACCAGCGCGGCAATCTCTTCACGGTCGAACATGAGCGGCGGGATATCGAAGTCGCGGCGCAGCGTGTAGCCGACGCCCGCTTCGCCGGCGATGGGAACGCCGGAGAGCTGCAGGTCCTGCACATCGCGGTAGATCGTGCGGTGGGAGACCTGCAGCTTCTCCGCCAGGCTCCTGGCCGTCTGCAGCCGCCCCGATCGCAGCAGTTGCACGATGCGGAAGAGGCGGTCGGCGCGGCGCATACCGGCATTCTAGCGTTTGCTTAGACAGCCGCATGGAGGCCGATGCGATTGCCTTCGGAGTCGCGGATCTGGGCGACCCAGCCCACGCTGGGGATATGCGACTTAGGCTCCACGATGCTGCCGCCGGCGGCGTCAACGCGGCCGAGTACTTCGTCGATGCGTCCGTCGCAGTTGAGGTAGATGACGACGCCGTCCATGCAGGGACGATGGCCTTCGCCGTAAGCCAGGGCGCCGGAGACGCCGGGGCGCTCGTAAGGAAAAATGGCCAGGTTCGGCCAGGCGGAGTCGTGCCGCAATGGAGCGGCAAAAATGGTCTCGTAGAAACGGACGGCGCGGCCGAAATCCGCGGCGGGAATCTCGAACCAGGTGATCGTGGACGTCGTGGTTTGCTCCAGAGTCGGCATGGTGTTCCTCGCTGTTTCGAATTGACTACAGCGATGAACATACGGGACCCCTGCTGACACCATCCTGTCAGTAGCTTTCAGCAGGGAGTCACTTTTATTGAGGGGTGATGATGCCGCCGACCGGGGTGCGTTGTGGATACCGCTTTGCGAGGGGACGGTTCAGGCGTATGGCTTGGGCGACCCAGTCGATGGACCTGAGGGCAGAGGCCGGGTTCAGCAGCACGACGCGATCGGCTGGCTTGAGGAACCCGCCGGCGAGAAGCTGATGGTAAGCGGCCGCGGCGGCTGCGCCTTCGGGGCTGAGCAAGAGGCCCTCGTGCTGTGCCCAATCGCGGAGGGAAGCAAGCATCGCCTCGTCCGACACATCAACGACCGTGTCGCCGGAGTCACGGGCGATCTCGACAGGGCTGGAGTCCGGAGCGCTGCCGCGGGAGCACTGGACGGCGATCCTCTTCGGTCGCCTGCCAGAGACCCAGCCGAGCTGCTCCATCTCATCAAAGGCCTTCGGCATCGCGATGCGGCCAACGCTGGCCGGGTGGATGACCGCGTCGGGGTAGTTCCAGCCAAGCTGCTCGACGAGTTCGTAGCCCAGGGTCTTCATGCCCTCGATACGGAAGGGATCGGAGATGTCGAAGCTGCCCTGGGAGGCGTTGCCATCGAGCATAGGCCCATCAAAGAACGTCACTTGTGCGCCGTAGAGGATCCCTTCGACGTAGTCCGGCATAGGGACGTCGCGAGACATGAAGATTCGGGCGTCCATTCCCGCGGCGGCAGCGTAGGCAGCAAAGGCCGAAGCGGTGTTGCCGCTCGCGGCGATGGCCAGCTTGGTTCGACCGTCCTGGCGGGCCACACTGACGGCGACGGACATCCCCCGGGCATTCACGCTTCCTGTGGGGTTGTTGGCCTCGTCCTTGAGCAACACCGAGGGATAGCGGCGGGAGGGAAGCAGCGGCGTCCAGCCCTCGCCGAGAGTGACTGGCTCAACATCCGGCAGGACATCAGCATAGCGCCACATGGAGGCGATGTCGTTGGGGCCGGGTCGCTTCGCGGTGCTCTTCAGAGCCTCGAGGTCGTAGCGGACGCAGAGGGGGCCGGCGCAGGCGGGGCAGACCGCCGCTGGAGTGGCAGCTGAGACCTGCCGGTGGCACCGGGAGCACACGAAAAAGCTGATGGCGGGCACGCGTCCAGCATACAGGCGCAGCGATCTCAACAAGGCACTGACAGGCTCAGAAAAAAATAAAGGGGGATGCGCCAAGCAGTTGATTGCAGAGCAGATGAGTGGATCTGATTGACTGATTCGCTATCACCCAGGAGGTTAACAGGCAGCCGGCGCACGGTGAGGCTTCCATACTCGGCCGGAACTCGCATCTCTCTAGTGTTGTGTCTCGTTTTCAAAATTCGTCCCTATGCCGCCGCAGCGCTATCGCGGTCTGGGTTCTGACACCAGCGCTCCTGCTGTTTGCGGGCTGCGGCACTTCCAGCAACATGGGCAGCACCACCGGAACGGGTGGCAGCGGCGGCTCCGGCGGGGCGGGCGGGTCCGGTGGGTCCGGTGGGTCTGGCGGGTCGAGCGCTACCGTCTGCCCGACGATCCCGACCGCTGAGGCGGCGCCGCAGCCTTTTCCTCCGGCGCCTCCGGTCCCGCCGCCGGCCCCCGGTTCCAGCAGCTTTGGATCGGTCTGCGTTTCTTCTCCCGCGAATGGCGCCAGCGTAACCTCGCCGCTGACCCTGACGTCGGTGGCGAATCTGACGCCCGGACCGATCGAGTACCAGCGTGTCTACATCGACGGCAGCGCCGACTACTTCACCTTTTACAACCAGTTCACCGGGCTGTTCTGGATGCCGACCGGCAGCCACAACCTTGAAGTGCTGGCCACCGATGCGAAGGGAAACAACGTGAGCACCAGCCTGAACGTGAACGTGACCGGTGCGGCTTCGAATGCGACCATTTCGAACATCCAGAACATGCCGAACTGGGAGCCGTGTTCGGCGCTGTATCCGCCGGGATCGCCGCGCGCGGGACAAATTTGTGCGGACGGCGCAGGGGATGCGCAGTCCACGATGACCGAGAACGTCAGCAGCCCGTCGCTGAGCGGGTCGTCGGCCCACTTCACGATGGGCGGATCGACCGGCTATTCGAATGAGCTCTACACGATGAACCTCGGCGGGGGACACAGTCCGACGAAGTTCACGTATGACATGTATGTGATGGTCGACAATCCCAGGGCTCCGCAGGCACTGGAGTTCGACGTGAACCAGACCATCAACGACACGCGCTGGACGTGGGGCACGGAATGCAACTTTAACGGCAACTATCCGAACACGGGGGAGTGGGACGTCTGGAACGGAGCGCCGAATACGGGCTGGGAAAAGACGAGCGTGCCCTGCCCGCTGTTCCAGGCGAATCAATGGGTGCACATTGTGTGGCAGTTCGAGCGCGTGGGTCAGCAGGTGCACTACATCAGCCTGCAGGTGGACAACAACACGTACCCGCTCGATCTCCTTTACTCCGCTCAGCCAGACTGGTCGATGGGCCAGATCAATGTCGCCTTCCAGATGGACGGCAACTCCAAACAGGACCCATACAACGTTTGGCTGGACAAGGTGAACCTCACGGTGCAGTAGACCATCCGCTGTTCGAATGTGCATTGCGGACGCCGTTATCTCTTTTCGGCGAGATGACCGGCTCGCCAATGCGGAAACGGCCGTCGCCGGTCATGCACGCAGTGGGCGCGAAATAAAGCCCGCGACCGTATCTGTGATTGCTATAATTGCGCACCCATGTCAGCTACAGATTCGATCGTCGGGCGTGCAGTGTCCCACTACACGGAACTGGAACCTCTGGGTGGCGGCGGCATGGGCGTGGTCTACCGCGCGCGGGATACGCGGCTGGGCCGCAGAGTGGCTCTGAAGTTTCTGCCGGAGGGAATTGCGCAGAATGCGCAGGCCGCCGAGCGCTTCCATCGCGAGGCGCGCTCTGCATCGGCGCTGAATCATCCGAACATCTGCACGGTCTACGACATCGGCGAATTTGAGGGCCGGCCATTCATTGCCATGGAGCTGCTGGAAGGGCAGACGCTGAAACATCGCATCGCCGAGCGGCCGATCGAACTGAGCGACCTGCTGGAAATCGGAATACAGATCGCCAGCGGGCTCGATGCCGCGCACAGCAAAGGCATCGTGCATCGCGACATCAAGCCGGCAAATATCTTTTTGGTCGAGCGCGGACAGGCCAAGATTCTGGATTTCGGACTGGCCAAGCTGGCCCAGGGCGCCGATGGCAACGGGATCGGCGCAACGATCGCCTCGATGGACGACCAGCTCACCAGCGCCGGCACTTCGGTGGGAACGGTCGCCTATATGTCGCCGGAACAAGCGCGGGGCGAAGAACTGGATCCGCGCTCTGACCTGTTCTCGCTGGGAGTGGTGCTGTACGAGATGGCAACGGGAACAGCGCCGTTCGGCGGAGCGACGACGGCGCTCGTCTTCGACGGGATCCTGCGGGAGACGCCACGCCCGGTCAGCGACGTGAATGCGAAGCTGCCGCTGGCATTCCAGAACATTCTGGACAAGCTGCTCGAAAAAGACCGCGACCTGCGCTGTCAAAACGCGGCCGAGCTGCGTGGCGATCTCAAGCGTCTGGCGCGCGATCTGGGATCAGGGAAGCGGCCGGCTGTCGCGGATAAGAGCGGATCGGGTCCGACGGCGCAAGCCACTCCGATGAAGCAGAAGTCGGTCGCGGTTTTGTATTTCGAAAATCAGAGCGGTTCCAAGGAAGACGAATATTTCCGCGACGGGATCACGGAAGACATCGTCACTGAGTTGTCCAAGATCAGCCAGCTCGACATTTTTCCGCGGTCGGAGATGCTGGGCTTTCGCGACAAGCCGGTGACGGCGCAGCAGGTGAGCCAGCAACTGGGCGCTGCTTATGTTCTCGAAGGATCGATCCGCCGCGCCGGGAATCGCGTGCGCATCACGGCGCAGCTGGTGGAAGCTTCGACGCGGCACTCCGTTTGGGCGGAGCGCTATGACCGCCAGCTCGAAGATGTCTTTGCCATCCAAGAGGAGATTGCCCGCAGCATCGCGCAGGCGCTGCGCATCACGCTGACTCCGCAGGAGGAGAAGACGATCGCGCGGCGTCCCACTGAGGATCCGCAGGCCTACGATTTTTATCTGCGCGGCAGGAACTATACGCGGCGCGAAAACATCGATTACGCGCTGCAGATGTTCGAGCAGGCGATCCACCTGGATCCGAATTTCGCGCTGGCGCACGCGGGCATTGCGAATCTTTGCGGGCTGACCTACGAGCTGCGCGAAAAGAGCCAGCACTGGATCGACCGCGGCATGGCGGCCTGCGATCGTGCCACGGCACTCGCGCCGGATCTGCCCGAAGTGATCGTCGCGCGGGCGCGGCTGCTCTATTCCCAGAAGAAATACGACGAGGCGGCGCTGCTGGCGCAGCGGGCGATTGAGCGCAAGTCCGATTGCGAGGGCTCCTGGAACATTCTTGGCCGCGCCTATTTTGCCTCAGGCCGGCATGAAGAGGCCGCAGCGCGCGCGGCGCAGGCCATCGAGGCCAGCGGCGACGACTACAACACCTACCTGCCGTACATCAACGCGCTCGAGCGCCTTGGCCGCAAGAAGGAAGCCGAGCATTATCGCGAACTGCTCACGACCGTGCTCCGGCAGCAGCTGGAGCGCGTTCCGGAAGATGTCCGCGCGCGCGTGCTGCTGGCGACCTTCCTGGCCTACGCGGGGCAGGGAGACGAGGCGACGCGTCATCTGCAAACCGCCGTGGCCCTGCGTCCCGGCGATGCGAACATCCTGTACAACGCAGCCTGCACGTATGGGGTGATGAAGCGCAAAGCGGATTCTCTGGACACATTGAAGAGAGCCGTTGCCGCGGGCTACAGCAACCTGGCGTGGATCGTGAACGATCCCGATCTGGATTGTCTGCACGACGATCCGGAATTCCGGCAAATTGCAGGAATGCCGTAGGCGCTGAGTAAGACCGCCGAGTCTGTCGCCAGCTCAGGTGCGGCGGCAGAGCTGTGTTTCGGATAAGGCAAGTTAAGCCCGGGCGGGTTCCGGTTCGGGGGCGGAAACGGAGATGTTCGCCTCCAGATGCACGGTGGGCGCGGGTCCGGGGCGGCCCAGCAGGTAGCCCTGGGCTTCGTCGGCGCCGAGGCTCTTCATGATTTCCAGCTGCTCGCGGGTCTCAATGCCTTCCACGATGACGCGCATGTTGAGGTTGTGCGCCATGGTGAGGATGGACTCGATGAACGCGCCATTTTCCGGGCGAACCGTCAGCTCGTTGACGAAGGAGCGATCGATCTTCAGCGCGTCGAAGGCCAGCTTGGGCAAGTAGCCGAGGCTGGAATATCCGGTGCCGAAGTCGTCCATGGCAATGGTGACGCCCATGGCCTTGAGGCGATCGATGATGGCCGCTGCGCGCTCGACGCCGCCCACGGTGGCTGACTCGGTCAACTCGATCTGCAGCAGCGAAGGGTGCAGGCCGGTACGGTCGAGGATGGTGCGCACTTCGTCGATGAAGCCGTCGCGCGCGAACTGCAGGCTGGAGACGTTGACCGCGACCTGGATCGGCCATTCGCTCTTGCTTTGCCACGTCATCGCCTCGCGACAGGCGCGCTCCATGATGTAGGCGCCGAGAGGAATGATGAGGCCACTCTCTTCGGCAATGGGAATGAAGCTGAGCGGAGGAATCGGGCCGAGGGTGGGATGCATCCAGCGAGCCAGCGCCTCAAAGCGGATGATGCGGTGCGAGATCAGGTCGAATTCCGGCTGGTAATGCACGGTGATCTCGCTGTCGGCCAGCGCGCGGCGCAGTTCGGTCTCAAGAATCAGCCGCTGACGCGCGGCATTGCCGAGCTCGTTGCCGAACATGACGATCTGGTTTTTGCCGCGTCGTTTGGCTGCGTACATGGCTACATCCGCCTGCTGCAGAAGCTCTCCTCCGTCACCACCATGATCGGGAAAGACGCTGATGCCGACGCTGGCTCCGATGCGGATGGTGTGACCCTGAACGTCAAACGGGGAGGTGAGCGCATCCAGCAATTTGGCGGCGGCGATTTCGGCATCCCCTGCCTCGTGGATGTTCTCGAGGATGACGGTGAACTCGTCGCCGCCGAGTCGCGCCAGGGTATCCGACTGGCGCGTGTACGCATGCAGACGCTGAGCGACCTGGCTGAGCAGAGTGTCGCCCACGATGTGGCCCAGACTATCGTTCACGAGCTTGAATCCATCGAGATCGATATAGACGAGGGCGATCCTGCGCTGCTCGCGGCGTCCCAGCGCGAGGCTGTGCTGCAGGCGGTCGGTCAGCAGGCGGCGATTGGGCAGGCCCGTGAGCTCGTCGATGAGCGCCATCTGTTCGAGGCGGGATTCGGCCTGGCGTCGTGCGCGTTCGTGCTGCTCAAGCTCCAGCAGCATGCGATTGAAGCCCACTACCAGCTCCGCGATGTCGCTGCTGCCGCGCACGGAAACCAGGGAGTCGAAGCGCCGCTCGGTGGAGACGTCCTGCATCGCGGCGGAGAGGTCGCGAATCGCCTGCTGGGTTTCGGCAGCCTTCTCCAGCTCGGCCGTCTGGACCTGAACCCGGTGTCGCAGGACAGCGGCCCAGACCAGAATGGCAACCACGGCCAGCGAAAGAATGGCGACCAGACTGAGTGTGGTCTGCAACGTCCAGAAGGGAGCCGCATGGGTCACCATGAGGTCGCCGGGAGAACGAAGCAGGATCTGGAAGCTGGATGGGTTCTCCTCGAGGATGCGGTAGAGCCTGGTCGGATCGACCTGCGTCGAGCAGATCCCGGTGACCTGGATGATGGTGCCGTCGGACAGCTTGCTGAGATCCAGGCCATCCACGCCCTGATCGACCTGTGCCGTAAAGGTGCGAACGCCGGACTGGAGAAGGAGATTCAGGTGATCAGGTTCGTTGACGGAGGCGAGCAGTCTTCCGCTCAGGGTGACGAGCGTTGAATCGAATCGGCCGCTGAGAATCGACTCGGCGTCGGTTGCGGCCGGCTGAACCGAGCCGCGGCCGGTCGTGTGAAAAATCGCCTCGGTCATCACCGGCGAGTAGCGTCCGACCAGAGTGGGATAGCCGACCGCTTCCACGCGGTCGCCCAGATGGACACCGTCGGTGCCGCCGCGGACCTCGACGCCACCGGTGCTGTCCTGCAGGTACATGTAATCGGCTTTGACCAGCGTCGCGATGCCGGCGACTTTCACGCGATGGCCGAAACGCGTATTGCCGGAATAGCTGAGGAGTTGTCCAACGGGCGTTGGGGTCAGTGCAAAGGGATCGGGAGCGGCCTTTTCGAGAATCTCGATGTTCGAGGGATTCTCGATGAGGAGCTGGTAGCCAATGAGCTGACGCCGCGAATTAAAGACGGTCCCGAAGACGCCACGAATGCGAACGCGGGCGTCTTCCAGATAACGCATTTTATCGATGGGCGGGAACTGCGCTGACGTAAAGGCGCGGATCGGTCCGATCTCGGTCATCAGCCCGAATTCGGTCACAGCAGTGCCGGCATGGAGCGGGTGGACGATGCCGTCGATGGTCGCGTACTGGGAGTCAAGCAGACCGGAAGCGGCTTGTTCCAGGTTTACAGCGGCCGGCTTCGGCATGGGAGCCGTGCCATCCAGCCTGATCTTCGGGGCGACAATCACCGGTGCGAAGTTGCCGGGATTGGTGAGGCCGGTGAGGCTAAGCCGGCTGCCGCCGGTGATTTCGGGATGAACGCCGGAGTACTTCACGAAAATTCCGCCGGTGGAGTCCTGAAAATAGAGCTGGCCCCACTGGGGAATGATGTGCGTGACGACGCCGGAGACGTGGACGGGAAGCGCCAGTGCGGCGCGTTCCGGCGAGAGTTGTCGAATCGATTGCACGGTCGTCAGCACGGGCTCGGCCGAGGCCGATGGGCCGGAGGTCGCGAGGCGCGGCGCGGCGGTCGGAATCACGCTGGCGTTATACAAATCGATGCGCATGCCGTCATGGCTGGGGAAGGCAACCGCCTCGACGGCCGATCCGGGCTGAACGGAAGGTGCGCCGGTCATTCGGCACTCGATGGCTCCCCAGGAGTCCTCGAGCAGAAAAGAACTGGGATCGACGCGAGCCACGAAACCGCGGACGCGGACGCGATGACCGTCGATGGGATCGCGGTAGAGGCTGAGAATGTCGCGGAGCGGCACGGAACTCGGGGCAGGGCTGTCGATGTGCACATCGTCCCACGACGGCACCCAGAGGTTATTGGCGATGACCCGGCCCTGGGCGTTGCGCAACTGCTCGGGAACACCGGTGACGCTGACGCTGGCATCCACGAGGCTGCGCAGATCGCGGCCGGGGGGAGGCACAATGGCGGAAACCTGGAACGCCGATTTGCCGATGATGAAGGTGGGATATCCGCGCTGATCGACGACGAAGTCGCGCACAATGGCCTGCATGGTGACGCGCTGGCCATTCTTTTCAGGCGTAGGAAAGTTGTCGAGGTCGGCGATGCCAGGCGGCGGCAGCTTCAGCTCCGCGGAACTGGAGTGGACCGAGATATGTTCAAGATCAAAACTGACCGGCCCCTGCAGCGGATCGTAGCGGCCGCCGGTGACTGCATCGACGGCGATGATTTCGCCGACTGAGAGACGCGCTGCAGATGGATCGAGTGGAATAGGCGCTGCGCCGGTTTCGTCCTGGATCCAGAAACGCTTGCCTGGGGCGTCGAGGTAAGTGACCTGGCCGAGCAGGTGAACGCGGGCACCCACTGGTAATTCCTGGACTTGCTGCAGTGAATTGTGCCGATTCAGGACAGAGCCCGTCCCAAGCACGAACCACGCTGCCGCCGCCGCGAAGAGGATTGCGACCAGCGCCGCGGAGAGCAGGCCCAGTTTTTCGCTGCGCTTCATCCATAGGAATGATCGGCAGTTACGGAGGTTTCATCTATACCACTTTCGCGTTGGGATTCGTAACTGTGCGGGTAGTAATTCCAGAACGGAACAGTCCTGATTTGAATGCGACTTACCCGTGCATTAGCACAGACGAGCAAAGTTACCTTGGTTCTATTCCGGGCGGTACAGGGCAGTAACCTTTCCAGGTTATGCGCCGGGACGGGGATAGAGCCTGCCGCGATACATGGCCATGGCCTCAATCGAGCGAATAGCAATCACCATCGCGGTGGTGTTGTCGGAACCATCTGCTTCGACCGAGAAGCACACCAGTTCGCGCGCTACTTCGCTGAGGTTTTTGTTTTGCGAAGCGATGCGCGCGATGTCGCTGTTCTGCATTCCACCATAGAGTCCGTCACAACAGAGGATCAGGCGATCGCCTGGGCGGAGGCTGACGGCATTGGTGTCCGCGGTGACGAAGAGCTCCGGACCCAGGGAACGGGTGAGCATGTGGCGCGTCTCCGCTGTTTCGGCATCGGCCGAGGACATGAGACCGAGCTTGCGCTGCTCGTTGACCCAGGTGTGGTCCTGGGTGACGGCAACGGCCCGGCCCTCGCGAACGTGGTAGCAGCGCGAGTCGCCCACATGCGCGACGAAAGCCTGATCGTGACGGAGCGCGCAGGTGACGATGGTCGTGGCCATGTGACTGCCTCGCCGCTCGCGCACCAGTCCCTCGTCGTGCACGGCGGCGTTGGCGTGCTGAATCAGCCGAGGGAGAAGACTGGCGAGCGAGGTGTTCTCCTGGCATTGGGAGAATTCGTCGCAGACGACCTGAATGGCTTTGGAGGAGGCGACCTCGCCGAAGTCAGAGCCGCCCACACCGTCGGCGAGAGCAAAGAACCACCCGCGGGAGCGCGCCTCCTGGCGGGAGCGTGGCTCGAAGTATCCGGTGCAGTCCTCGTTATTGGTTCGTACTTTGCCGGGGTGGGTCGCCTGGCCGAACTCGATTTCCAGCATGCTTCACCAAAGATACGTGCAACAGCAATGGCCGGGAGTCCTGTACAGGGCTCCCGGCCGGAAGAGATGGCAATTGATTCTAGGCGACCTCGGCTCTCTTTTCGAGCAGGAGAGTTTTGCCTTTGACCTTCGACGAGCGCAGGAAGTACACGCCGCCGTAGAGGCCCCAGACGAGGGCGACTCCCATGGCGATCAGCGGCTCCTTGACGGTGCCGTAGCCCATGGTCGGACCCACCAGGTAGAACACCATGCAGCCCAGATTCGCCAGCAGGCCAAATCCGGGAATCAGCACGTGGCGAAGGAGGCTGAAGTCTGCACGCTTGTGGAAAGCCACCATGCACAGGAAGCAGGTGAGGGCGTACAGGATGAAGGTGCCGAAGTTGGAGGTGAGCGTCACCGCCAGCAGCGTGTTGGGCAGCGCCGCCATTTTGTCATGGGAGAAGTAGCCCAAGCTGGAGAATATCCCATGGGGCAGAGAGGCAACGGTGGCGTCGGTGGGCGCACCGGCGTCGCCGAAGGCGAGGCTGACGGCGATCACGCCGATGAAGGCGGAGATGCCGGCCAGCGTCCAGATGGCGCGGTGCGGAGTGAGGTTCTTCGAGTGCAGCATGCCGAAGTGCTCCGGGGCTTCCTTGTCCATGCCCATGGCATAGGTGACGCGGGCTCCGGTGTTCATGCAGGAGAGCGTGGTGCCGATCAGCGCGAGGAACACGGTGATCGCCTCCGCGAGCATGAAGTACTTACCGTGACCCTGTCCGAAGAGCGCGTCGCCGACCATGATCATCATGTCGCCGATGGGCGCCGCGGACGTGGTCGCGGTTTGCATGCTGTACCCCGTACTGAGGAAGTAGTTGGCCGCGAAATATTCGAAGAGGTAACACATCAGTCCCTGAATCAGCAGCGACGCAATGACCGCAATGGGGATGTCGCGTTTGGCGTTCTTCGCTTCGCCTCCCATCGCGGTTACCGATTCGAAGCCGACCAGGATGAGGATGGCGACCGTAGCCTGAATCATCATCCAGTTGAAATTGTGGATGCCGACGACGGACGCAGGAGTCGGGTGCGAGACAAACTTGCCGCTCGAGTCGTAGGCCGGGTACTGCACGTGGAAGGGAACGGGCTTGCCGGCTTTGTCCATCTGCGGCTGCGGAATACCGTTCGCGTCGCGGATGATGGTGCCATCGGGTTTGGTCGCGAACTCATAGGTGTAGGTCGCGAGCGTGTTGGTGTCGTACTGGAAGGCTACGGAACCGGACGGATGATTGGCGCGATAGCCGAGCGCCAGCACGCTGAAGAGGACCAGCGCGGAGATCTGGACGACGTTGATGGCGAGGTTGACCGCCGTCGAGGCATTGGCGCCGCGCTGGGCAATCCACGCTACTCCGAAGGAAAAGACGATCGCGACCAGGCCGGTGAAGACAGGGCCGGGGTTCGCGCCGCTGATGAAGTTGGGGTAGAGGAAGCCGACGACATAGCCGACAAAGATGCCGGTGACGCCGACCATCACGCCGGGGTAGACCCAGTAGTAGAGATGCGAGCCCCACCCGACGACGAACTTGAAGAGGCGGGCGTACTTGAAGGCCTTGTCTTTGGAGAGCAGGGCCTGCTCGGCGTAGTAGTAGCTCGAGCCCGTGCCGGGATAGAGCTTGGAGATTTCAGCGTAGGACACGGCGGTCGCCAAACAGAGCAGGAGAGCGGCGAAGATGCCCGCCCACATCGAAGGCGAGGTGGAACCGGTTCCCGCCTGGATAACGAACGTGAGCCACAGGAAAGCTCCCGGAGCAATGAGAGCCATCGCATTACTGGTGAGACCGGTCAGCCCAAGCGTGGCCTGCATCTGGCCGGTGGATTTCTGCTCTGCCATTTTTTTCTCCTGTCGATGTGAATTCAGGTTGGGTCGCTGATCCCGCTGTTTACGATCCGGGAGAGAGAATTGCCATCATGCCGAGGCTGAGCGTGGACTGCGCGTCAACGAGGCGATTGGTGCTCTTGTGGAAGAAGGGCTCGTTCGACCAGTCGTGCCGGTACTCCATTCGTCCGAGGAAGCGCGATTTCCAGAACTTGTGCTCGTAGGTGGCGGTGCCTTCCTTCACCGTCTGGTCGAGGCCGGTAGCAAAGCCGCCCTTGTCCTGCAGGAATTCAACGCGCGCGGCCACGGCCTGCAGCGAGGTGAACTGCTCGTGCGCGGCGAAGGCTACGCCGGTCCAGTGCGCGCTAACAGCCGGCAGGGGACCAACCGCATTGGTGTGGTTATGGCCATAATCGAAGTTAATGTACGCGTTGAATTTCGACGTGGGCGTCAGCAGGAGCGTGGTGTCGAGCAGGTTGCGATACATGCCGACTCCGCCGCTCTTCTCCGGGCCGGTGTAGAGGTCGGCAGACCACGTGTATTTGGGCTTGGTGAGGGTGCTGGTGATGGCGCCGGTCGGGCCGCCCTCGCCATTAATGGTGTTGTTCCAGCCATTCACCAGCTGCACGCCGGCTGTCCACGTCTTCGTAACCGGAGTGGAAGTGCGCAGGCCGAAGTGGTAGTAGGGAATCGCCCAGGCGAACAGGATGGAACGGGAATAGTTCCAGTTGTCCTTCGCCTCGATCACTTCCGCGCCGGCCGCGGTGACGAACTGCCCGAAGTCGACTTCGGTGCCGTGGGTCTTCTTCGGCGTGTACGAGAGGTAGGCCTGCTCGAGGTAGTCGTCGTCGTACTTCGCCGTGTCGGGATGGAGAAACGCATTCGCCCGGCCGAAGATGACATCGGCGTGCACACCCACGGGAGCGGGATTGCGGTTGAACGTGATTCTGGCCTCAGCCAGATCGAACTGGTCGGTTCGGTCGTTGAAGTTGTAGAGATCGTTCGACTGGGCGTTCGCGGCGTTGGTGGGGTGATTGTTGTTCAGGCTGCCGTAGCCGTCGACGTAGCCGGTCCAGTCGACGCCGGCAAAGCGCCAGGTGGCCGGAGTGGCGGCGGGCGCGGGCGCCGGAGCCTGTGCTGCCGCCGGTGCGGGAGCAGGGGGCGGGCTCTGCGTCTGAGCGGCAACGGGCAGGCTCAGAGCCGAGAGCGCACTCACGGCGATGCTCAGAAGGCGGTTTAGATTCAGAGACATGCGATGGGACTGCATCAGGTCCTCCCAAAGAGAAAAATTGATGAATCATGGCCGATACAGCTTTCCCCAGCGCTGGTCGTAAGCGGGCCACTCTGCTTTCTTGCCGGGGTGATTCTATGAACTCAAAGAAGTCATGAGGAATTTATGAAGACGGCCTAAACAAGGTGTGGAGAACTGGGAGGGGGAGTTCGCGGGCCGGCGCGGGAGTTTTCGGTGGACCGCTATGCAAATCTGATTCAAAATCTGATATAAAGCGCGACTCGCCCGGAGCCCGCCGTACTGCCCCCCTCCGTGGCTGCGCGCGAGGAATTTCCCGATTGAACTCTGAACGCTACATTGTTCCCGCCGGGAACGGACGGGAATCGTATCTCTCCGACAGGAGCGGTGCGGAGAAGGTGCGCGAGCTTGTGGAACACGCCGCGGAGCTGGACCTTCACCAAAAACCCGGGCCGGCGCTCGCGTCGCTGATCCAATCGATTTTCGGGTTCGAGGCGGTGGCGATCCTCGACGCGGATGTCAACGAGGTTTACCAGCTGGGCGAGTGGTTTCCGGGAGTGGAGGAGACGGTCCGCAACGTTTTCGTCTTCGAGACGGTGCGGGACGATCCGGAGACCGGGCTGATCCGGCGCGTGCTTCGAGTGAGGAACCTGCCGATCGGAGCGCTGCTGCTGCGCGGCGAAGCGGAGGAGGCAATCAGCAGCCAGATTGCGGCGCTGATCGCGATCAGCTTCGACCGGTATCACGCCTTCGCGAACGAAATGCGCATGGAGAGCGCAAAGCGCGCCGAGCAGCTGCGCAGCACGGTTCTCGACAGCCTGGCACACGCGTACAAGACACCGCTCACCGCGATTCAGGCGGCTGCGAGCGGATTGAAGGAAATGGGGAACCTTTCCGCAGCGCAGGGCACGATGGTCTCGCTCATTGCGGAGCAGGCGGCGCAGTTGAACCTGCTGACGACGCGGCTGCTGCGCACGGCGCGGCTGGAGGCGCACAGCCTGCATGCGGAACTGGTGGCGATTGCTCCGCTGATCGAAGACGTGATCGCGGCAACACGGGAGCAGCTGGCCAACATGTCGATCAAGGTCGATCTGGCGCGCGACGATCTGTCACTGATGGGCGACCGCAGCCTGCTGGAGGCGATGCTGACGCACTTTGTTGAGAACGCCGGGAAATATGCCGACGTGGGCACGACGGTGACGATCGGCGCCGCTGAGCGCCCCGGATGCATTGTTTTGTCGGTGCATAATCGCGGCCCGGTGATTCCCGCAGCGGAGCATGAGCGCATCTTCGACCGGTATTTCCGGTCGCAAACCGCGGAACACCTGGCGCCGGGGACGGGCATTGGGCTGTCGGTTGCGAAGCAGGCCGCCCTCGCCCATGGAGGCCAGGTGTGGGTGACGAGCAGCGAACATGAAGGGACCACTTTTTTCGCGGCACTGCCGGTCGAGTCCCAGGGAGCAGCAATTTGAGCGAGGAGAAGAACATCCGCGTGTTGCTGGTGGATGACGAGCCGGCGATCCGTCGCGCGCTGAAGACGCCGCTGCAGGAACTCGGCTTCCAGGCGGTGGAGGCGTCGCGCGGCGAGGAGGCTTTGCACCTGGTGCGGACGGACTCGTTCGACGTGGTGCTGCTGGACATCAACATGCCCGGCATTGGGGGCATGCAGACGCTGGTCCGGCTGCGCGCTCTGGCGCCGCGGCTGCCCATCCTGATGCTTACAGTGCGCGACGAAGAGCACGACAAGGTGGAGGCGCTGGAGAAAGGCGCGGACGATTACATTACCAAGCCGTTCAGCATCCGGGAGTGCATCGCGCGCATTCGCGCGGCGGTGCGGCGCTCGAAAACGCCGGAACGGTCGGAAGATGCGCCGATCGCGGTGGGGGATATCGAGATTCTGCCGGCGCGGCGCATCGTGAAGAAGGCGGGCGAGGCGGTCCGGCTGACGCCCAAGGAATACGAAATTCTGCTGTACCTGATGCGGAATGCCGGCCGCGCAGTGACCTACGGCAAGCTGCTGACGTCGGTCTGGGGTGTCGAGTACCGGCAGGAAGTGGATTATCTGCGAACCTTCGTGCGCCAGCTGCGCAAGAAGATCGAGAAGGATCCGTCGCACCCCAGATACCTGCTGACCGATCCGTGCGTCGGCTATCGATTCGCCGAAGAGGTGGCCTTCGCGAGGGGAACGAACGGCGCGGCGGCCGGAGATGCGTGGCTGCCCACCTAGTTCGATGTCCATGTCAGCGATGGCGCGAGAGCAGCACCATGGCGAGAAAGAGCAGGAAGGGAAGCAGAGCCAGAGCCGTGTAGAAGGCGATCTTTCGAGCTTTGCCGGAGCGGCGCTGCTTCCAGTCGGTGAGCTCGACGCGATCGGCAACGCCGACCTGATCGAGGTTTTGCAGATCGAGCGCGAACTCGTGGGCATCAGGATAGCGATTGCGCGGGTCACGCTCGAGGGCGCGATAAATCACTTCCTGCAGCTGTGGGCTGATTGCGGGATTGGCCTCGCGCGGCGGATAAGGGTGGTTGATCAGCCGGTCATTCATGATCGCCAGCGGTGAGGGTCCGGTGAAGGGAGTCCGGCCGGTAAGCATTTCGTACAGCATCACGCCCATGGCGTAAATGTCGGAGCGCTGATCGCCGCGCTTTCCTTTAACCTGCTCCGGAGAGATGTAGTCGGGTGTGCCCAGCGTTTGGGAAAAGCCGGCGTAGGTGAGGCGCCGCGAGCCTTCCTTGGAGGCAATGCCGAAATCGATCAGCTTCACGGTGTCGTGGCTGTCGACCATGATGTTTTCCGGCTTGAGGTCGCGATGAACCACGCCACGGCTGTGGATGTACTGCAGCGCACCGAGAATCTGCAGGGTGATGTGAATCGCGCGTTCCTGCGGCAGCTTGCCCTCTTCGGCGAGGATCTTGCGGAGCAGGCGCCCGGGCACCCACTCCATCACCATGTACACGCGCGAGCGCTCGGTGACCGGGAAGGTGCGCATCACGTTGGGATGGTCCATGGTGGCGCCGATTTCGTCTTCCCGCTTGAAGCGGTCGAAGAACATCGGGTCGGCTTCCATGGCGGCGTGGGGAATCTTCAGCGCGACGGTGCGCCCGTCACGGAGATCGGTGGCGCGAAAAATCTGCGCCATGCCGCTTTCCGCAACAGGTGCGTCGACGCGGTAGTGGTCAATCTGCTGACCGGATTCAATTTCGGCAAAAAGACCCATAAACCTCGCGAAGCGATCTCCTGCACCGGTAGGAACGCAGCCAATTCACCGGAGAATTAGCTGCAGTATACGGAGCCGGCGCATAAATAGATCGTAAACGGCTGATATTCCTGCCCGGGGGCAGGATGGGCATCGAACCCTGTTGCGGAAAAATAACCCTCGCAAGAGGCGTCGCCGGAGGACTCGACTGAAATGGAATGACGCGCGGCGGTTTAAGCCTTCTCTTCCGCCTGAGAGCGATGTTCGCCGTCCTCACGGGCGTCCAGTTCCGCCAGAGTCTGCACGATCGATCGCTTCAGTTCCCGCAGCGTCGCGTCCTCGGGCGTGAGCTTCTCGCGGTCCTCAATCGAGCGCAGCGTGCGCCGCAGCGCCTGGATCAGGCTGGATCGCCGAAACGTGGACATCTGTAACAATCTGACATATTGGCTTGGTGCAGATGGATACTACAAAGGCAATATCCAGAGCGTTAATCTTTTTGCCGAAGAGCGTTGGATTCAGCCGTTTGGCGGATACCCGGATATTTTTTCGGCACGCTGTTATTGCGCGGCTTCCGTCTGCAGTCCACCGTCCGGCACGAGGACGACCTGACAGGTCTTGCCCATGGAGCAACTGACCACCGCGCTGCGGAGCAGGTGTGCCTTCGATCCCGAGGGGATGAGTTCCGGGAACTTCATGGCGCCGATTTCCGGATCCACTCCCGTGATGCCTTTCTCTCCCGTCATTTGGCGCGCCTCGATGACGCCGGTGGAGGTAATCTCCAGGCGGTAGGTGCCCCACCCGCTCACGCCCGCAGGGCGGCTGATGGTCCAGGTGCGCAGGTCCTGCAGGTTGCTCTTCGCGGGTGACTGCGCCGCGCTGCTGAGACGCCGAATGCCTTCATGGATCTGCTGCCGCACCTCGGGAGAGTCATCTTTCCCAAGCGCGGCGGAGGCAAAGTTCCAGGTGGAGAGGGCGTCATTCTTGTTGCCCATGGCTTCGTAGAGCTGGGCCAGATGGCTGCCCACCTCGGCTCGCAGCGAGGCGTGCCAGGCGGCCGAGAGCAGCGGTTTGGCCTCGTCGAGTTTGCCTTCCTTAAAGAGGATCCAGCCCAGCGTGTCCCATGATGCGACGAGCAGGTTGGCCTGGGCGAAAGCGCGGCTGTTGGCCTGGTCGGCGGTGATGCCGGCGGACTCGGCTTCGAGTTTCGCGATGCTGCGTCGCGAAGCGTCCTCCGCAACTGAGAGATTTTGCCCGGTCTCGCTGAGCAGGTAAGCGGCGTTATTGAGCACGTCGGGATCGTCGGCTCCGTCGAGCACGCTCGCAGCGGCGGCGGCGGCCTCGTCGTTGCGGCTCATGCGCACCAGCACGTCCGCCTGCTGCAGCCGGATGCTTCGATCGTCCGGATGCTGCGCGGCGATCGGTTCGAGGGTCCTGAGCGCGGCCTTGTAATCCTCGGCATGCTCCTGCAGCGCGGCCAGAAACTGGGCCACGTGCTGGTTGTCAGGATGGGCGGTCAGGAAGTCCTGCAGCGTCGCGCGCGCTCCGACGCTGTCGCTGTTCTGCGACTGCGCCTGAGCCATCGCCATCACAGCGGTCACATTGTCGGGATGGCCTGCAAGTTCTTTGCGGAAATCGGCGACGGCGTCGTCGTAATCGTGCTCGGTGGCGGCGATCGCGCCGTACGTACTCCACAGGTTCTCTTCGGTGGGATCCTTTGCTTTGGCTTTGTCGAGTGACTCGCGCGCGCCTTCAAGATCGCCGGAGCGCAGACGTTCCCATGCTGTGCGGAGCAAGTCGCCAGCCGTGGCGCTGCCTTCAGACGTGGCAGCGGCGCTCGTGGGCTCCGCAGAGGGTGCTGGCTTTGGCAGGTTCTTCACAGGAATCGTAACCGTCTTCGACTCTTTTACGGACTTCGTATCCACCGGCTTGCCGTTGAGAGACGGCCGCGTGCTGGTGTCCATCGCCGCCAGCTTCGGCGAGGGGGGCAGCAGCGTGATCCACGGCTCGCCGGAGAGCCCGATGTCCTTCGTGAATGCCTGATACTTCTTCCAGTCGTCTTTGGGAACCTTGGTTTTCAGAATGGAAATGGTGCGCTCGACGGTGAGCGTCCGGCCATCGAAGCGATAGGTCTTATCGAAGGTGGCGAAGTCCGTCTTAACGTGGACGGGGTCGGGCAGGTCGGTGCGGTAACCGTCCGGCAGCTTGATGTGCGAGACGGCCGTGAGCGTGCGGATGGCGCCGAGCTGGATGTCTTCCTGCGGGGCGCTCGCGTCGGTGTCGAGGGCGCTGAACTCCGGCATGGGCAGCAGGGGGACAATGCGGCGGTTGTCCCAGTCGCCGTAGGGGTGCCGCTCGTAGTGATAGCTCACGGCGATGGGCTGCGCAGCATCGGCAGCGTTGCTGAACTCGGTGTTGCTGGTGGTGCCGCCAAAGCCGGTCGCCGCAGAGATGAGCTGCGAGGCCTTGTCCCATTCGGCGGGAGCAACATTCTGCGCGAGGACGCGGACGAGTACCTCGTCATCGTCGTGGTAGGTGGCAGCGATATTGCCAGTGAGCTTGCCCTCGGTGTCGAGAATTGCGTTGGCTTCGAAGTGCGCGGTGAAGGACCACGGCGGAGAGGCCGGCGTGGAAACCAGCGCGGCCGGGCCGTCCTGCGCGACGACCAGCGCTTTGGTGTCGCGGAGCAGCGCGCTGAGATAACGGTAGGGCGCGGCCTGCGGCGTGCTGTCGAGCCAGATGCGGCCGCCGGGGAGGTTCACCGTGGTGATGACGTGATTGAAGACGGCGGGCGACGGGACGTCGGGTACGGGAGCAATGCCGGCGCCGATGAGCGCGGGCGCGGTGGAGAATCCTTTGGCGCGGAGGAGCGCTTCCAGCAGCGTGTCCTTGTCTTTGCAGTCTCCGTACTGATTGGCGAGCACATCAGCCGCGGTGTGCGGTTCATAGCGTCCGATGCCGAAATCAATGCCGATGTAGCGGGTATGAGCGGAGACGTAGCCGTAGAGGGCGCGGATCTGGTCTTCGGGAGTCTTCGCGGCCAGGGTGAGCTCGTTGGCGCGAGCGCGGATGGCGTCGGTGGGTTCGGCCCGCTTTGAAGCCAGGCTGCGGTACCAGGCGCCCACTTCGTCCCAGCTGTGAAAGGTGGTCCAGGCGACGGAGGGCAGCTTGCGGCTGTCGGCGTCCTCATCGGGATCTTTGGGCAGGTTGGGTTTGACGCCGTCATGGCCCGCCGATTTGGGCGCGGTGACGAGCTGCGCGACATTCCAGGTATAGGTGCGCAGGCCGTTGCGTTCGTCGATCATCGGTTTGTGGTTGGGACTCCAGACCTGCACGTATTTGTCGGCGGGGAATTCGAGGCGGAGGACCTCTGAAAGCACAATGACTGTACCGGGCGCGGTGAAATGATCGGCGCCCCAGAACTGGCCCGGCGCTTCCGGTTTATCGATCGAGGTGTCGACCTCGTACTCAAGCGTGTCGCCGGGCGAGAGGGAGCGCACAGGGATGTGCTTCTCCTTGAGGTCGCTGTAGAGCGGAGCCTGGCGGCTGACGTCCGCTGGCATCTCAATGGCATCGGTAGCTGGCGTGTCGATCACCGAGCCATCGCTCTTGTGGACGCGAACCAGCTTGATGGTGGGCGTCTCATAGGCCGATGCGTAGCTGAAGGCGAGCACTCCGAATTGCTGGGCGGCTCCCTGGGACTGAATGCGGGCGACGATGTGGACGTCGCGTTCCCCGGTGCCGTCAGCGCGCATGCGGTAGGTGGTCTCGGATTTCTCGAAGACGATCGCCTCGTTGCGATAGAAGTCCGCCGAGACGGCAGCGGGCGCGACGGGCGCGACGGGTATGGACTGGGCCGGACAGGCAACCGAAATCGCGCCGAGGATCAGCGCGAAGAAACACGAATGCCGGGGGTTCATGGCCGATAGCTTAGCGGCAAAAGCCAGGCCGGGGTAGATGATTTCCGGGGGCTCCGCTTGCAACTTAGGTGGCAGTCGTAACGACTTCGGCGGCAAGGGGCAGCTGCGCGGCTTCCCAGGCGGCCAGGCCTCCGGTCATTTCGATAACGTGCGTGATCCCGTGCTGTGCCAACAGGCTGGCGGCGATGGAGGAGCGGTATCCGCCGGCGCAGTGCAGGACGATGCGGCGGTCGCCGGGAATTTCGGCGAGTTGGTCGCGGAGGCGGCTCAGCGGAAAATTGGCCGCACCGGGGATGTGTTTGGCGGCGTATTCGCGCGGGCTGCGGACATCCACGATGATCGCGCTCTCCTGCAGATGCTCGTTGGGCAGGTGCAGTTCCGCTGCGATTTCCGTGACGCTGCGGCGATCGGTTTCGGAGAGCAGGTCAGGGTGGCCGGCCAGGGCTTCCATGCCGCGGTCGAGATAGCCGAGCACCTGGTCGAAGCCGATGCGGCCCAGGCGGAGTGCGGCTTCCGACTCACGGCCGGGCGCGGCGATGATCAGGATCGGCTGCTGGGGCGAGAGGATGGTTCCCGCCCATGACGCGAACTGGCCATCGAGGCCGATGTTGATCGCTCCGCGCAGGTGTCCGCGGGCAAAGGCGTCGGGATGGCGGACATCGAGCAACTGCGCGTTTTCGCGGAGGCGCAGGAATTCATCGACGCCAAGGGGCTGCAGCACGTGCGAGAGGTTCGCGTCGAGGGTGGTGCGCTCGCGGGTGTTCAGGACGGCGTCGTAGGTGAAATAGGCGGGTGCATCGGGCTGGTCGGCGGTCACCAGGGTCACGAATTGCTCGCGGGTCATCGGCCGCAGCGCATAGTTGAGGCGGCGCTGCTCGCCCATGGTCGAGACGGTCTCCGATGAGATGTTCTTGCCGCAGAGCGAGCCGGCCCCGTGCGCCGGATAGATGAGCGTTGCGTCCGGCAGCGGCAGCAGCTTGTCGTGGAGCGAGTCGTAGAGGCGTCCGCCAAGGTCAGCGGCGGACCAGCCGAGCGATGCGCGCAGATCGGGCCTTCCCACATCGCCAATGAAGAGCGTGTCGCCGGTCAGCACCGCCCATGGATGGGTGGCGTCATGGGAAGTGTCAAACACGAGCAGCGAAATGGACTCGATGGTATGGCCGGGCGTTTCGAGGACCTGAATGCGCAGGCCGGGGAAGGTGAGGCTGTCGCCGTCGCGCATGGGAGCGAATTTGTATTCGGTCTGCGCTCGCGCGCCGAGATGGATGGTCGCGCCGCATCGGTCGCGGAGCTCGAGGTGTCCGGCGACGAAGTCGGCATGGAAGTGCGTGAGGAAAACGTGCCGAATGGCGAAGCCATGCTCTTCCGCGTCCGCGAGGTACTGGGCGATGTCGCGCTGCGGGTCGACTACGATGGCGGTGCGGCTGGCTTCGTCAGCGAGCAGATACGAGGCATGCGCGAGACAACCGAGGTAGTACTGGCGGAAGAACATTGCAGAGTAGCGTGAGCCGTTCAGGGGGGAGTGGTCAAGGGGAAACCGGGGCCAGCGGCTAATAACGAAGTCCCAGGCGGAGAGGAAAGTCCTCCTCCTCGTCATCGGCGTGGATCTGCCGCAGGGTGTCTTTGATATGGCTTCGACGCACGCTTCGCAAACAGAGATCCGCGACGATTGCGCTCGCCACTGCCAGCAGCAGATGCGATGGGGATACTTCCATCCAGCGTTCCATACTGATAGTGAAGAGGACGATGCCGGGGAAGAAGCCCAGATACGGGATCAGCAGCAGGGCCAGATTGGTTGCGGAACTGCTCTTTGATCCGGTGAACGGGATGGTGGCGACGCGGAGGAAGAAGGCGTCCGTGAGCAGGAAGCTGAGCGCGGCCGCGGTGGTCGCCTGCACGGCGGCGAACCGCCACGCGTCGAGGTGGGGATGGGCCAGCGATGCGAGCCCGGCCGCTATGCCCGTGAGCAGGAGCGTCCAGAGCAGGGTCCAGCGGCGGGTCGCGTTCAGGTGCGGAAATCCAGGCTTGCCGGTAATCACGCGAAAGATCCAGCGGCCGCGCTGATCGGCAGGCGCCAGGAAGGTACTGCGGAGGCCTGAAGCGGTCCAAAAGGCCACGATGGGAACCGCGGCGCGCACGCCTGCCGGTGAGAAGACGAAGCGAAAGTGCCCGTGGCCCAGGTTGACGCGCAGGACCGCGGCGAGCACCAGAGCGACGCCGGCTCCTCCATAGAAGACCAGCACCATGCGATAGCGCGGGACACGGAGGAGATTTTGCGTGATGAAATGCCAGACAGCGCGACTGGCGGGGATTCGTAAGGCCGTAGCGTGAAGCAGGTGCCGCAACGGCGAGGCCAGACGAGGCTGACGTTCGCGCACGACGGCTCCCTCAACCAGGCCGATGGCTCTGCGCCGCCAGGCCAGAGGATACGAGATGGCCGCCAGCGCCGTTGCTCCGGCCGTGGCGGCGAAGCCGATGCGCGCGAGGTGGGCGAAAACCGGCAGGGTGGAGGGCCCGTCGAGGATCCGCTGATAGATGCCAAGAAACCAGAAGCAGGGGACAAAACGCGACAGGGGGAGGCGGAGCAGAGGTTCCAGCGCATTCGCGATAACGGAATTGAGGAAGAGCAGCATGAGGAGCGCGACGACCAGAATGCCCTGCAGCCAGAGCGAAACCCGCCGGAACCAGCGGTCGCCAAAGAGACTGAGCAGCACGCCTTCGAGCGCGAGGATCGAGGTTGCTCCGAAAACTCCGCTGCATGCGACGGCGACGCAGTGCGCGGCGAGAAAGCGGAAGAGGTGCGGCGGATCGGTGGCCGCAGGCAAAACGACTGGGGCGAGGAAGCTCGCGTCGAAGATTGCGGCGCAAATGAGCATGACGATGGCCGTCATGCGCGTGAGCAGAAGCCGGCTGGCGCGAACCGGCAGCGACGACAGCACAAAGACGTCGAGCAGATCGGGAAAGAGGAGATCCCATTCGAAGATGGCGACCAGCCCGAGGGCCACCATGGTGTAGAGAACGAAGAAGCTGTGGTCGCCGGCCTGAGCCCAGTAGGGCCGCGCTCGATGCGACGGCAGATGATAGACCGGGTAGAGGTAGAGGGAGAGGACAAATGGCGGGATGCCGATGGCGCATGCCACCTGGACAAGGCGTGTCTTTGCATCTCCATCCGCCGAAGCGAACTCGTTACCGAAGAAGCGGTCGAGAAAGTGGCGAACGAGAACGCGGAACTCCGACTGTTGCTCGCTCTCGACGGAGCTTTCACGCGCCAGAACGGAGAGCGAAAGCACGGCATCGCGCGACACGGAGTCAGTTCGCTGTGCGGGCAGCATGCGGAATCCTCATGATTTCGACCATCTCGCGCGCGGCGGACTGAGTATCCTGCTGGCGCACCAGTTGCGCAAAGACCTTTTCGAGGCTGGGCAGCTGCATCAACCGCGTGAGGTCGGAGGGTGCCGCATCGGCAACGATCTTGCCCTGCGCGATTACGATCACGCGATCGCAGAGCTGCTCGACGATTTCGAGCACGTGCGAGATATAGAGGACCGCTTTGCCGGCGCCGGCAAGTTCGTGCAGCAGGTCCCGAAACAAGCGCGAGGAGAGGACGTCCAGCCCGGAGAGCGGTTCGTCGAAGACCAGCATGTCGGGATCGTGCATGAGGGCGGCGGCCATGAGCACCCGCTGGCGCATGCCTTTCGAGTAGACCGACATGGGCGAGAAGCGCCAGGACTCGAGGCCGAGCAGACGCAGCATCGCCTCCGCCTTTTCCCGGATCAGGCGCTCACGCATGCCGCGCAGGCGGCCGACCAGCTGCAGATACTCCATCGCGGACATCCAGGCGTAGAGGTGGGCTTCTTCGGGGATGTAGCCGAGCCGCGCGCGCCAGGAGAGCAGGTCGGAGTGGATATCGCGGCCGCCGAAGAGGACGCGGCCGTCGTTGGGGCGCAGCAGCCCGGTGATGATCCTGACCGTTGTTGACTTGCCGGCGCCGTTTGGACCGAGAAAGCCTACTATCTCTCCGGGGCGGACTTCGAAGCTGACATCGCTGATGGCAGGGATGCCGCGATAGCTGCGGAAGAGGTGCTGGACCTGGAGCACGGCAGGCCTCCTCTCACCTATGTAGCATTCTTCTCTTAGGTTAGTCAATAGAATGCTACATAGGCCAAGTCAACGGGCGCAGCTCTGCTCCGCAGAAATACATCAAAGACTGAAGCCAGGTTTTACGATCGCCGGCTGTTCAAAGCTGGCGCTATGAACGGTGGAGCGCCCGACTTAATTTTTCACGTCGGCCATGGCGTTCGTGATCTCCGCCTTTTGCTCGGCGGTCAGAGGCAGCAGCGGGATTCGCGGATTGCCACCGTAGTACCCGTTCAGATCGCAGGCGTATTTCAGGCCGGGGATGCCGTATTTCACGGCCACCGTGTTCGCCGCGCTGATCAGGCGCTGCTGTTTTTCCGCCGCGACTTTCGGATCGTTCTCTTTCCAGGCGGTGTAGACCTCGGTGCAGGCTCCGGGAGCGGGCGCGGCGAAGGCGAGGATGGCTCCTGAGACTTTGGCCTCGAAGGCAGACAGCAGGTTGTGCGCCGATCCGCTAAGGACCTGGAAGCCCACTTCCTTTTTGCGCATCGCCTTCACGCGCGGCGCGGGGGGAGCGGCAGCGACGGCGGTCCCGCCGAGCGATTCCGCCGCGACAAAATTCGGCGGTGGCTCGAGTTCAGCCATCAGCATTCGGCCGGTGACTGCCTGAAAGACGGGCGTCACGTTGACGGTGCGCTTTGGCGCCTTGGCGGTTGCCGCCACCAGCGCGGTGAGCCGGTCTATTGAGCCGGAGGAATCCTTGATGGCGATGATGTTGGGATGCTGCGCCAGCTCGGCGACCACTTCGAGCGGTATTTCCAGGTGCGTGAATTTCGGAATGCTGTAGAGCACGACAGGCAGGGCGGAACGGTCGGCGAGCGAGCGGTAGTAGGTCATCAGCTCCAGCGGACGCATCGACGGGCCGTAGTAATGCGGTGTGCGGACGAGCAGAGCGTCGTACTGCTGCTCGGCGGCGAATTCAGCGAGGCGCAGCGTTTCGATCACCGACTCGCGGGCCACTCCGGCGAGCAGCACCTTGTCGGGCGCGGCATTCTCCCGGGCCACGCGCAACACCTCCCGCGACTCGTCGTCGGAAAGCATGACGGCCTCGCCGGTCGATCCAAGCACTGCCATCCCGGAAACAGGTGTCCGGGAGTAGCGCTCGACGTTGTGCTCGAGCTTGCGGAGATAGAGGCGGCCGTCTGGATAGAACGGCGTGGTCATCGCAGGGAAGATGCCTTCGAGGAGCATGGGAATATTTTAGCTTCCCCCGTCAGCTGCCGGCGACCGGCGGCTTTCCTTAAGGCCCGCTTAATGTTGGCGCACTACTGTGGAGGGGCGTAAGGGAAAGGGAGGAGAAGCGAGATGCACACCATCCGATTCAGCCTGGGACTGGCGGCGCTGCTGCTGGCCACAGGACCGCTGCCGGCGTCAGCACAGAACTGGGAGGTTCTGAACACCTTTCACGTAGGCGGCGAAGGCGGCTGGGATTACGTGACGGTCGACGCGCCGCAGCACCGGTTTTTCGTCACACGCAGCACGCACACCATGGCGATCGACGAGAGGACCGGCAAGGTGCTGGGAGACATTCCCGGACAGGCTCGCTCGCACGGCGTGGCCCTGGTCCCGAAGCTGGGGCGCGGCTTCATCACAGATGGCGGCGGCAGCGGCGCGATTATCATCTTCGACCTGAAGACCTATGCGGTGCTGGGCAAGATTCCGACCATGCCGGACTCGGACGGGATCATCTACGACGCGAAACTCAATAAGGTGATTGCCGTATCGGGAGACGGCAACGCGCTGATGACCTTCAGCCCGGAGATCGATCCGAAGAGCGGCAAGATCGATCCGTCGATTCAGCTGGGTGGCGCGCCGGAGTTCCTCGCCACGGACGGCTCGGGCAAGGTGTATGTGAACCTCGAGGATAAGGACGTGGTCGCCGTCGTGGACCTGAAGACGCGTACCGTGATCGCGCGCTGGCCGGTGGCGCCGGGTGGGCATCCGGTGGGAATGGCCATTGATCCGGCGGGACATCGGCTGTTTGTGGGCTGCCGCAATCCACAAAAACTGGTGGTGATGAGCACCGAGGACGGCAAGGTCGAGACGTCGGTGCCCATCGGCGCAGGGGTGGACGCGACACGCTTCGAACAGGGTCACGCATTTGCCAGCTGCGGCGATGGCTCCCTGGTCGTGGCCGGCGAGAAGGATGGTCAATGGAGCGTGGAGCAAACGGTGAAGACCGCGGCCGGCGCGCGCACCATGGGGCTCGACCGGGAGACGCATCGGATCTTCCTGCCCACCGCAGAACTGGAGCCTAACCCCTCCGGCGGTCGTCCGCGGCCGAAGCCTGGGACGTTCATGGTCCTTGAGGTCGGCCGGAAATAGAACACCGGCGACCCAACATTCATGGCTGAGCCGTCAGGAATCGGAAGGGTCAGCCATTCGTGTCCGCAGAGATTTTGGCGGCTGATTCTCAGCCGCTGGAGACGGTAAACCCGTTCAGCGGGGGAGGTTACGCTTCAGTCACTGTGATAGAGTTTTCGGAGCATGATGTCCGCAGAGTTTGTCGGAGGGCTGCTGCGAGCCTACCCCTGGCAAGAACTTCTTGCACCCGCGATCATTCCGCTCTGGCTGGTGGTGATCGCGTTGACATGGGCCGCGCTTGCCGCGCTGAAGAGCGTGAAGAGCGTTGCGGCGCAGACCCGGGAAATGCAGCGGCAGAACGAAATGATCGTCAGCAGAGAACGCGCCCGGCTGCGCGTAGAGATGCTGCCGTTCGATCCTCTGGTCACCAAGGGCAATCTTCATGCTTTCGAGATTCGAGCCGAGGTTTCCATCTCGGGGCCGACGGACGCGTTCATCGATCACACGGAATTTCGCGCGGTGATCGGCGATCAGCCGGACAGCGTTGATTTCAATGCCTCGTTTCCATCGTCGATGCTGAACCTGGGCAAGGTCATGAAGGCCAATTCCCGGCCGGCGCAGGGAATGACGCTGCTTCGCCAGCCCTCAGCAGAGATTCTGGGTCCTGAGAAGATGAGCGAGATCGTGCTGGGGAAGCATGGAATCCATGCGGCGGGGTCGATCACGTACCGCGACGTGTTCGATGGCCGCTGGATCTTTCGTTTCCGGTACTTCTATAAAGTGAGCTACCTGAATGACGGAACGCCCCTGGGCGGCTTCTGGACGCAGATTGGCACGCCAGAGCAGAACGGCGAATTCAGAATCGAATAGGGGCTACTCGCCACCTCTGCGGATGAGCAGCACCAGCAAAAGAAACAGAACTGCGATTACGCAAAATCCGAAATAATCCAGAGGCCCGTTTAATCCCACCTGGCTGCACTCCTTATTCGCCTGTGGGCTGCGGGTCGCGGCTCGAATGAATGCGCCAGGCCCGGAGATAATTCAATCTTCTTCGGATTCGCTGCAGGATTTGCCGGACTGCGGCGTCATCTTCGCCGGTCAGCCGCAGCGATGCTCTGCGGCGGAGCAGCTTCTCGTAGCTTTCAAAGGCGGTCTCGACTTCCTCGGCGATTCGGCCCTTTTTCTCGCGCATGCTGATGGCATCGAGAGATGTGGCGAGGAAAGCTGCTTCGAGCACGAATTGATTTGCAGCCGCTGTCGGATTGACGCCGGGGCGCATATCGGCGCCGGGATCTGCAGGATTGACCGGTGGGGAGTTCATGGATATTGCATAGACTAAACGTCATCTGTGGAAAAGATCGCATTACTTTTTGTTCACTTACCTTTTTGTTCACTCTTCACGGCAATGGTGGCCGACCACCTGTCAGTTGCTGGGTTGTTGGGGGCGCCGGCCGGCTGGATATCCATGCAGCTGCGGCCCGACCAGGTTCGAAAACGAATAGTTCTGATCGCGATCGCCGTCGATGGTCCAGAACATCGCGCCGATCATGCCGGGATATCCGCCGGGACGACGCAGCCGGTAGGTCGTTCCTTCCGGAGCCTTGCCGGTGATGAGGTACTGCATCGCTCCGCTCACCAGTTGCGGCGTGGCCGTTCCCACCAGATAACCCACCGCGACCTTATCCGCAGGGATGGGCGGGAAGAAGTCGCGCGGGCGCTGACTCACCGGGAAACCATGCAGCAGCAGCTCCGTCATCGCGGCGTCGTAGTTGACTGATCCAAGCTGGTAGATTTCCCCGTCCAGTCCCTCGAAGGGCGGGGTGTTGTAGTCCTGCACATCGATGAAGCTCAGGATGTCGCGCACTCCCCAGAGCAGAGGAAGATACGACCCGAACTGACCTCCGTAGCCCGCATAGCCGCCGGGGATCTGTGTACCTTCCGGCACCAGGGTCAGCATGAAGTTCGGCCCAAAGTGGTCGTGCAGCTGGCGCAAAGCAGTAATGAGATTCACCACCGACGGCGTTTTGGGATGCCGGAAATCAGTGTCACCGGGATCGAGCACGAGCGAAGGGGACTCGAAGTCGAGATCGATTCCGTCTAAGCCGTAGTCGGTCACGATCTGTGTCACGGAGTTTACGAAATTCGGGATGCTGGCGGCCTGGGCCAGTGTGAAGGTCTCGCCACCGCCGCCGAGCGAGATCAGCACTTTCTTGCCCTGGCTCTTCAGCCATGCAATGTCATCCTTCATTTGTCCCAGGTCCATGGGAGGCTGTCCGGGCCGCACCCGGACGTGCATCTGCAGGGTGCCTTCCGGCGCGTGGTGGTTCACGTTGGCAAAGGCGACGAGGATTACATCCCACTGCGGCGAAACGTCGCGCAGCCGCAGGAGCGTTCCCCCGGGTCCGTTTCCCGTCCAATAGCCGATCAGCTCGTGCGCATTGGTTGTTCCGGACGAGGGGATGGCCGCCACCGACGGCGGAGGAGCCGGTTCGTTGGCCATTGCCGGAGCCGGAGGGTGAAAGGCCGGACAGGGAGTCGCTGGGGCGGAGAGCATCTGCGGATCCGGAAAGCTATACGGCCCCGACCCGCCGGTATACCAGGCCATGAGCGCGACATTGGCGAGATGCCATGCCGCTCCCAGCGCATGCACCACCGAGGGCGGCCCGGCCGGCAAATCGCTGCGCTCGTTGGTTTCCAGCGGTTCCTGCAGCGTATAGCGCGTGGCAGGGCTGTCACCGCCGCAACCTCGATGCTCTGTGCCGTTGATCGTCGGCCACTTCCAGGAAGGGACAATGTTTTCCGCAGCGGGCAGCGGGCGGCGGAAGGCGATGTGAAAGAGCGGGTCGTGGAGGGGATCGTTCGCCCACTCCGCCAGCTGTCCGGTCAGCGCCTGCACGTCGTGCTCTTCGACGAGCGGCGGTGTGGTCCCGAGGTAAGAGGCCAGCACGAAGGAGTTTCCGGTGGCCTCGTCGACCCCGTGAGTTCCCCAGGTGCAGCACACGGTGGCGTCGCCGTAGGTGTAGTAGCCGGTGTTGTGGGTGAGCGCGATCACCAGCTTGCCCTCTTGGCGAGGAAGCTGCCGAAAGATGGCCCGCTGCACGTACTCCACATCGGCCATCGCCAGGACGGTGCCGGTCCGCTTTGATGTGAGCACGTATCCATAGCCCGCGGGAACCTCCACAGTCACCGGATGTACTTCCGGCTTGCCGAGCAGCGTGTGGTATCCGCTGGGTGCTCCCGTGGTGGCGCGGAGCATGGCGTCGAGGTACTGGGCGGTCCCCTCTGCTCCGAACGGAGCCTTCGCAAAGACCGGGGAGCGCAGAACGCGGGAAATATCCGCTCTCGCATCGAGGCTCAGTGGCTTACCGGCAACCAGCTTCGAGTCGAACTGAAGGCGCACCGTCACGAGCACAGTTGGAATGACAGTGGTGCCGCCCTGGGCGGGATCCCGGCCAGGCAGAGCAACGGCGGTATGGCCGGCGTTGAAGCGGAAGGTCGGTGCGGTGCCCTGTGCCCAGGCAAAAGCCGATGTGAATCCGAAGAGGACCAGCAGCAAAAACCGTGCAATTCTCATCAGGAGACGATGATAGCCTCCCCTGCCGGATTCACGGCTGCATTTGGCAGAAGCGTCTGCTCCATGCCATTGTGGTGAGTTCGCAAACCCATGGCAGGTCTTTCACACTCCAACCTATTGATGGGAAACCCACGGCGGTTCCTCCGCTCTCGCTTGCCCTTTGTGGCTCTTGCTCTGCTGGTTGTCACAGGTGCGCGGACCGCCGCGGCGCACGCTGAGTTTGAACCGTGCAGCAACCACGTTTCGCCGGCGAAGCAGATCGAGGTCGGACGCAAGGTGGCGCGGCAGGTCTACAAACAAATGCCGGTGCTGCCCGACGACAGCGAAGTGACCCGTTACGTGCAGTCGCTGGGCGAGAAGCTGGCCGCGTACGCGCCGGGATACAAGTGGCCGTTCAACTTCCATGTGGTCAACGTGCAGGACATCAACGCCTTTGCGCTGCCCGGCGGCACCATTTTCGTGAACCTCGGGACCATTCAGGCAGCCGATGACGAGGCGCAGCTGGCAGCCGTGATGTCGCACGAGATGTCGCACGTCGTCCTCCAGCACTCCATCTGCAATATGGAGAAGGAGCAGCATGTGGGGCTGCTTGCGGGCCTGGGACAGCTGGCTGCAGGCATCGCGCTGGGCGGGGGCGTTCTGGGCAACATTGCTCAGAACACGATTGGGCTGGGCGCCGGGCTCGATTTTCTGCATATGTCGCGAGGGGCCGAAAAACAGGCTGATCTGGAGGGAGTACAGATCCTGTACGACGCGGGGTACGATCCGCGAGCGATGCCGCAGTTCTTCGAGATCATCGAGGGCAAGTACGGTAAGGGCGGCGCGCAGTTCCTGAGCGACCACCCAAATCCTGGCAACCGCACCGACTACATCGACGCTGAGATTGCAAAATTTCCACCTCGCCAGCGCCCGGTCACGCAGACGGACGCGTTCCGCCACATTCATGACGTGGTGAAGGGGATGCACGCCTACACGGCGAAAGAGGTGGCCAGCGGGAAATGGAAGCGCGAGGGCCCGAACGGGACGGTGGAGACGGGCATCCCGCCGTACGACGCGCAGTCAGCATCTGTGACGAGCGTGGATTTGGCGCCGCCACGGAACTGGAGCCTCTTTCACGGCGTGGGCTTCACGATGGAGGTGCCGTCCACGTGGCGCGTGCTGGGCGATGCGGATTCGGGCATGATCGCCCCGCCGGGGGGCATTACGCGTGGGGCGAACGGATCGGGGAACCTGGTTTACGGCGTGCTGACCGATATCACGATGACCGATCCGGGCACTCCGCCGGATCAGCAGTTTGCTGCGCTGCTGAACGATCTGAGCAGCGACAATCCGGGACTGCAGCCGTCGCAGGTGACGACGGTGCAAGCCGCCGGGCAAAACCTGGAGAGCGCGCAGAGCGTCGACCCGCAGGCCAACGGCGGGCGCGGTGAGCACGACTGGATCGTGGGGCTGCCAGGGAGGGACGGGCTACGGTATTTCGTGTTTGTGGCGCCGGAGCCGGATTTTGCGTCTGTCCGCCCGACGTTTGAGCGGATGCTGGAGTCGCTCCGAACGCAGGGGACGGACACCAGGGACTAGGGAACAGGCAATAGGCAACAGGATAGCAAGCCTTTTAGAGTCTGATATCTGGCGCAGTTCCATCAGGTTTTACTAGTGGAGGGATGTGAATCGTTCCGGCGTTTGGCACATCTGATACTTGATTCCCTGATTAACACCCCCAAAAATCCAATGCAGGGAAGGCTGAAAGGCATTCCATGTCTCTCCGTCCTGTACGCGAGATTTTGAGCACCACCCCAACCCTGGAGGGCGCCGGCGTGCGGCTCGAGCGCGCCTTCGGTTTTGGCAAGACGAAGGAGTTCGATCCGTTCCTGCTGCTCGACGACTTCCGCAACGAGAA
>DATGJK010000303.1:0-9715 GCA_035295245.1 Acidobacteriaceae bacterium | reverse complement strand
CTTTCGAAGCCATCTTTGTACCAATATACAGGCTGTAGCGGGGTGAAGCCGCAGGCGGGCAGGCGATCGCTACCCGCGAAGACGATGTATCGTGGCCGCGCATTTGCCCCGCGGCCAGGCTTCAGATGCGGACGAGCTCCTGCTGAACACGGCCGGTGACATTGGCGGACTGGGCCGTGGTCATCATGTTGATCTCGCTCCGAATACCGTATTCAGGGAGGTAGATGCCGGGCTCAATGGAAAAGCAGGTGAGGGGAAGGAGCTTGCGCTCGTCGTGGGTCTCGAGGTTATCCAGATGCGCGCCGCTGCCGTGGAGCTCCGCGCCGATGTTGTGGCCGGTGCGATGAGTGAAGTAGTGTTCGTAGCCGGCGGCGCGGATGACCTCGCGCGCTGCATCGTCGACCTGATATCCGGCAATGGGCATGCGGCTCTCGAAGGCCTGCCGCACGGCTTTAACAGCCGCATCCCGCGCATCGCGGACGATGGCGAAGATGGTGCGTTCGTGGTCGGTGGGATCGCGGTTCACAACGCCGCACCATGTGATGTCGTACCAGCAGGAATTCGGGACATCGCGGCGCGCCCAGACGTCGATGAGAATAAAATCGCCGGAACGGATCGGCTTGCAGTTTTCCGCCGTGGGCTCGTAATGGGAATCGCTGCTGTTGCGGTTGACGGAGATGTTGGGACCGTGGTCGGTGGTGAGGCCCTGGCGTTGCATGGCTTCGACAAACCAGACCTTCATCTCGTGTTCGGTCGCGGGAGTGCCGGAACGGGCGCGGCTGCCGATGACCTGGAAGGCTTCAATCAGGATGTCGTCGAGCTGCGACTGCGCGAAGTAGTGCGTGGCAATCTGGTCCTCAGTGAGGACCGCCTGGAACTGACTGACCAGATCGGCGGAGCTGACGACATTTTTGCCGATGGAGCGAAGGAACTCAACGGTGCCGGCGTCGACCATGGAGACGTACATGATCGCGTTGTTGGGAGAATACTGCATGGCGATGCGGCTCCAGGGAGCGAGCATCGACTCGAGCGCACTGTGCAGTTCCTGCCAGGAGGAGTAGACTCCGCGGGTGCCGGGGAGCATGTCCAGTTTGCGGGATTCGACACGGTGAACGAGCTTACGGGGTTCGCCCTCGGAGGGAATGGCGTAATACCAGCGGCGGCTGACCAGACCGTTCTGGGGCAGTTCGAGGATGGTGGCAGCAATGGGATCGCGGTGGTGATGATCGTAGAACAGCCAGGCATCGAGACCGGCATCTTTAAGCGCGGACTGGATAGCGGGGAGGTTCATGCTGTACAGGTTACCTCTGTTCGGGGTGGAGGCCAAAAAAATCGCGTGGACCGAAGGGATGTGCGCCAGAACAGGCACGTGATTCCAATCACAACATGAAGAGGCTGTTACAGGTTCTCGAGAAGGCGGCGCTGGTTCTGCTGGTCGCGGCCATGGCGATTTGGGTTGGGGACTGGGCCGTTTTCAGAGTGCAGGTGGCGCGCGGTCAGGGTTACGACAGCGTGCAGGTGGAGGAGTATCTTGCCACGGCGCTGAAGGGAAACAAGGAGGAATTCGATTACCTCGGCCAGGCGCAGGTCAGTTGCGCGCGAGCGCTGTTTCCGCACGGCGGAGTACGGCCGTGCTGGTGGCAAAGGCGTCACCGGCAGGAGTGGCAATGAGACCCTCGCCGCACGGGCGGACGGCGCAACGCACCGGCAGTCAGGCAAGCATCTTCGAGAGGAAATAGCGGGTGTGGCCGGGCGGCGTATTGTCGAGCTGCCCAAAGACGGTGTAGCCGAGCTTCTCGTAAAATCCGCGCGCCTGAAAGTCGAAGGTCTCCAGGTAAGAGCCGTGGCAACGGCGGCGGACGGCCTCTTCTTCGGCTTTGCGCATGAGTCGCGTTCCAATTCCCTGGCGGCGCAGCGATTCAGGCAGAACCAGCATGTCGATATGCAGATAGCCGTAAGCGGTTGAGCCCCAGAGGCCGCCGAGGATTTCGTTCGTTCCGGGGTCGGCGACGGTGATGATGACAACGCGGCCGTCGAAGAGGTATCCGGAGGTCTGGTTATTGAACGTGAGCAGGAGTCCGTGAATGGCCTGAGCGGCTGCGGAGTCTGGCTTGTCGAGGAGCGTGAGCGTGTGCGTCATGGTTGGCGTGAGCGCAAACCGCGCGTCTCAAAATGGAATGGTAGAGCTTACACCGGAGCGGAAGGAACTTGTCCATCCCCGGGTCGGGTTAGCGCCCCTTCAGCGCTACCTTTTTTCTTCGTGGTACTCCTGCTCGGTGTTGATCTGCCAGAGGGCGGATTTATCGATTCGGCCGGCGACGATCTGATCCACAGCGGCCATCGCGGTGAGCATGGAGTGATCCTGATTGTTGTATTTGTGCATGCCATTGCGGCCGACCAGGAAGAGGTTTTCGAAGCCATCAACATACCGAACGATTTCGTCAAAGCGATCGTATGTGCCGAAGTAGGCGGGATAGGTCTTCGGCACGCGGACGACATGAGAGTCGCGCACGTCGGAAGCACGCAGGATGCCGATTTTCTCGACTTCGGCGATGGCGAAACGGGCGATTTCCTCATCCGGCATGTTCCAGAGCGTGTCGCTCTCGTAGCAGAAGTATTCGAGACCGATCCAGATCTTGCCGGGGTCGGCGACCATGAAGGGGCTCCAGTTGTTGAAGATCTGGAGACGGCCAACGAGGACGTCCGGCTCCTGAATGTAAATCCAGGTGTCTTTCAGGGTTGAGCCGTCGGGCTCGGTGACGATGAGGCGATCGACGAGCAGCCCGACGGTGATGAAGTCACGATAGACGAGGCCGTCGGCGATCGCGCGGACGTCGTTGGGGACCGGCACATCGAGCGCATGGATCAGCTCGCGGACGGGCATGGTGGAGAAGACGTAATCGGCCGGGAAGGTGTGCGTCGCGCCATGGTTGTCAGTCGCGTGGACGGAGATGATGCGGTTGCCCTCGACGTGGAGGCGGTTGACGCGCCAGCCGAGGCGGACTTCGCCGCCCTTTTCTGTAACCAGATCGGCGACATGTTCCCACAACTGGCCAGGCCCAAGTTTGGGATAGAGGAAACGCTCGATGAGCGACGTTTCGGTGCCCTTCTGGGCAATGCCGGAGGACTGTTTGGGGCTGAAGGTCTTTTTCAGGAAATGGGCAATGGCGCTGCGCAGAGACAAACCTTTGATGCGCTGCGCGCCCCACTCGGCGCTGATTTGGTTGCAGGGAACGCCCCAGACCTTTTCCGTGTAGGACTTGAAGAAGGTGCGGTAGAGTTCCGTGCCGAAGCGGTTGATGAGGAAGTCTTCGAGCGTCTTCTCATTTTTACGCGGAAAGAGCCTGGCGCGGAGATAGCCGAGGCCGATCTTGAACATGCGCCAGAAGCCGAGCTGGCGGATGGTCTGGCCGTTCAGGGCGAGAGGGTAGTCGAAGAAGCTGCGCAGGAAATAGATGCGGCTCTTGCGCGGGCGCACGAGCATGACGAGGTCAGGATCGTCAGCCGAGGATGGGCCGGTGGCGATCACGCGCTGTTTGTTTCGGTAGTGGATGGCGTGCAGGCCCGAGCCGTTCTCAGTGGAAGCGATGGGCATCAGCTCGGTCCACCAGTTCATGACGCGGTCGGACTTGGAGAAGAAGCGGTGGCCGCCGATATCCATGCGGTTGCCGTTGTGGCGAATCGTGCAGGAGATGCCGCCGATGCGCTGGGTGGCTTCGAGGACAACCGGGCGGACATCGGAGCGGCGCAGCAACTCAAGCGCAGCTGTCAGGCCGGCAGGGCCGGCGCCGATTATGATCGCGGTAGGACGCATTCCAGAATGGTTCGTTCTGATGATAGATGCCGGCCATGCAAATGCCGAAATAGTTGGATGCAGCGAGTGGGCGCCGCACATTTGAGGTCAAGCGAATGCAGACAGCCCTGGTGACCGGGGGATCGGGTTTCTTCGGCGGAGTGTTGAAGCGGCGGCTGCTTGCGGAGGGGGTTCGGGTGGTCAACGTTGACCTCGAGCCTGATGAGGATTCGGCCGACGGGCTGATCAGCGTGCAGGGCGATGTGCGCGATGCAGCCCTGATGCGGCGCATCTTTCAGGAGCATGGTTTCGATGCGGTGTTCCACGTTGCGGCGCAGCTGGCGCATGGGAGCCATCTGGATGAGAAGCTGCTGTGGACCTCCAATGTAGATGCGACCAGGCTACTTGCGAATCTGGCGGCAGAAAATGGCGTTAAGCCGTTTGTGTTCCTCTCGACGAATTGTCTGTGGGCACGAGACCTGGGTCATCCGGTGCGCGAGGACACGGACACGCCGGCTCCGGTCGAGATCTACGGGCGCAGCAAGCTGGCCGCCGAGCAGGCGCTGCAGGAATTCCGCGATCGGCTCAATGTGGTGATTCTGCGGTCGCCGACCATCATTGAGAGCGGCCGGCTGGGGCTGTTGGCGATTCTTTTCGAATTCATCGACGACAACAAGACGGTGTGGGTGGTGGGCGACGGAAGCAATCGCTATCAGTTCATCTACGCCGAAGACCTGGCCACGGCGTGCATTTTGGCGGCAGGTTATGGAAAGAGCGATCTGTTTCACATTGGATCGGACGACGTGAAGAGCCTGCGCGAAGTGTACGAAGCGGTGATCCGCAGAGCAGGCAGTAGAAGCCGCGTGCGGGGGCTGCCCAAGGCGGCGACGATTGCGGCGCTGAAGCTGGCTTACGGGCTGAAGATCTCGCCGCTGGGGCCGTATCACTACAAAATGATCGCGGAGAGCTTCCTGTTCGATACGACGCGGATCAAGTCGCGGCTGGGATGGAAGCCGACGCTGACGAACGAGCAAATGCTGCTGCGCGGCTACGAATATTATCGCGACCACCGCCGGGAGATTGCGGCGCGGAAAGACGTGTCGGCGCACCGAAAGCCATCAGAGATGGGAATTATCCGGCTGGTGAAGTGGTTTTCATAGCCAGTCAACCGCCTCGCCGCCCGGCCCACTGGCTTCGGATGCAGCGTCTGCCGGAAGCACTTTCGTTGCTCCGGACAGCGTTTCCCAGCCGCGGCGGTTGAGATCCCACCAGATCATATACCCCGCCAAAGCGGCCGCGATCAACAGAGCCGCGGCTGTGCCCCATGCAGCGAAGATCAGCTTGCCAATTCCAAAGAGGCAGCCATAGACGAGGATCACGCCCAGGATGGTGTCGAAGGCGTTGGCGCGGAAGTCACGGACCGGCGGCAGTTCGGGCGCGAGCGCGGCGATGCGCGTCCAGCCGTGGACCATGGGATGGACGCGGCGATAGAAGGCCAGCAGGGTGAACTCGGGCTCCGGGCGCGTGAGGAAGGTGCAGAGGATCCACGCGACAGTCGTGACGCCTGCGGTGATGAGCGTGCTTTTGGCGAAGACGACAGCATCGGGTCCGGAGAAGTGCACGCGAGCCAGGCCGACCGCCACGACGGCGGCCACGATCATGGCGGAGATCTCGCTCCAGGCGTTGATGCGCCACCAGAACCAGCGCAGAATGTAGACCGCTCCGGTGCCGGCGCCAAGGTTGAGGACGAGTTCCCATCCGGCGCCGATGGACGTGAGACGGGATGCTACGTATCCGCTGCACAGGACGAGGATGACGGTAATGACCTTGCTGATCAGAACGTAATGGCGCTCGCTGCCGTCGCGCACCATGAACCGGCGGTAGAGGTCGGAGACGAGATAGGATGTGCCCCAGTTGAGCTGCGTGCCGATGGTGGACATGTAGGCGGCAAGGAAGGCGGCGATCATCAGGCCGCGCAGCGCGGGCGGCAGGAAGTCGCGCAGAACCATGACGTATCCCTGCTGGGGGTTGGCGGCGAAGGCCGCGGAGGGCTGCAGGCCGCCGTGGGTCGAGTACATGGCGAGCGCGACGAGGCCGGTGACGATCCAGGGCCAGGGACGCAGCGCGTAATGGGCGATGTTGAACCAGAGCGTCGCGCCGAGGGAGTGCTTTTCATTTTTCGCGCTGAACATGCGCTGGGCGATATATCCGCCGCCGCCGGGCTCGGCTCCCGGATACCAGGCCGGCCACCACTGCACGCCGATGTACATCAGGAAGGTGAGGATCGGGAGCGTCCAGAGATTGGGCGTGGTGAGCCCGGCGTGGAAGTCGGGCAGGAACGAGAGCACATTGGAGGCGGGGTGGCCGCCGGCGCGGGTCGCGGAGTCCACGATGGAGAGCCGGAGCCGCAGGGCCGACATGCCGCCGAGACGTGCGACGGCGACCCACGCCAGCACGACAATCATGGCCATCTTGAGGATGAACTGGAAGAAGTCGGTGACAAGAACGCCCCAGAGTCCGCCGAGGAAGGTGTAAAGCCCGGTGAAGGGGACGAGGATGAAGATGCAGATGAAGAGCGCGGTCTGGCGCGGATCGCCGACGGTGTAGTGGAGCAGGGTGTGGCCGCCGAGGGAGAGCGCGAGGATGCGTCCCTGAGCGATGGCCGGGCCGAGGGAGACGGCAATGATGTCCACCATGGCGCGCGTTACCCAGCCGAGGATGAAGCAGTTCATCATCAGCCCGAGGTAGATGGCTTTGAATCCGCGGAGAAAGGCGGCTGGCTTGCCGGCGTAGCGGATCTCGACGAGTTCGACGTCGGTGAGGATTTCGGCGCGGCGCCAGTACCGGGCGAAGAAGAAAACGGTGGTCATGCCGGACAGACAGAGACTCCACCAGATCCAGTTGCCGGAGATACCCTGCGTGGCAACCAGCCCGCAAACGAACAGAGGTGTATCGGCGGCGAAGGTGGTGGCGACCATAGAGGTCCCGGCGAGCCACCAGGAAACATCGCGTCCGGAGACGAAGAAGTCCTCAGTCGAGCCGCTGGATTTGCTGCGGTAGTAAAAACCGATCAGCAGGTTGAAAACCAGGTAGGCAGCGATAACGAGCCAGTCGAGACGGGTCAGGGGCAAAGGAACTCCGTGAGGGCTAAGTCGTGATCGGCGATTCGGAGTCCTGAGGGGCGGTGGGCTCCGATTCGAGCGGATGCATGAGGCCGCCGCGGGTGAGGCGGTACCGGCGTCCACGCCAGAGGATGGTTCCTCCGGCGTAGCTGGCGATCCAGCAGAGGAATCCGACGACATCGCGCAGGGGATAGAGGAGCACCATGCGAAGAAGATGACGCTCCTGCACTGCGAACGCGGCGATGAGCATGCCGAAGATCAGGCGCTGCAGCAGCGCGTAGGCGAGCGCGTCGAAGCCGAGCGCAGACTGATGCAGCGCGACGGCCGCCCAGCAGGCGAGGATGCCGAACGGCATGCTGAAGGTGAGCGCGGTGCCGAGATGTCCGAGCGGCCGCGAAAAGCGAGTGGACTTCATCCAGCGGGTCTGGTGCTGCAGTGAGGCGACCAGGCTGTGGTTGAGCACAATGTGGTCGATGACGTGATGCGAGAGGACCACGGTGTCGCCCTGGGCAGCAACGTTGGCGCCGAGGATGAAATCGTCGGAGCACCACGGGCCGAGGACGCCGAAGCCGCCCATCCGGCGCACGCAGCGGCGGCGCACGGCCATGGTGGGGCCGAGCGCGAACTTCATGCCTTCAAGCAGGCGCGCTGTGAGAACGCCGGCGGTCATCTCGATGGACATGCCCGCGGCTTCGATGCGCGACCAGAGCCCGCGATCGGCAACTCCGCGATAAAGACAGGTGACGGCTCCGACTTTCTCGTCAATGAACGGCGCGGCGACTTCACGAATATAGTTGGGAGCGACGCGAACATCGCTGTCGCTGATGATGAAAATGTCATGTTGCGCGGCGGTGGCCATCATCTCCAGCGAGGAGACCTTGGCGTTGATCCAGGTGTCGTCGCCGGTACACAGGAACTGCGCGGCCACCTGGGGATGGCGGGCGGCGACCCGCCGGGCGATGGCGAGGCCGGGATCGTCGGCGAACCGGGCGCAGAAGAGGATCTCAAAGCTCGGGTAATTCTGCAGGAAGAAGGTTTCGAGGTGGGCTTCGAGATTCGGTTCGGCGCCGTGGAGCGGCTTGAGGAGGCTGACGGGCGGGGCGAAGTCCGGCGTGGGCGCGGCGGTTTTGTGGCGCAGGAATCGTAACAGTCCGAGCAGGGACAGAAGTGCCGATCCTGTGGAGGTGATTAGACCGAGAAGACCGAGGCTGAGAAGGACTCGGAGCATGGAGGGGGCGGAGAACACTGTATCCAAGATTATCGTACGCGGAGTGGGAGGAAAGGTGAGCGGGATGGGGCGCAGTAAACATCGGCAGGAGTTCACGATGCGAAAAGGAGAAATGGGCGCGGCATGAACCGGCGGGAGTTTGTGACGGGTGGGACAGTGGCGGCCGGATGGGCGTTGAGCGGTGGGAGCCGTTTCGCGAAGGGCGAGGCGACTGCTGCCGACGCGCGCAGTTTCCGGTGCAGCGATCCGGAATTGCAGCGAGTCTACGATGCTGCTCTCGCGACCCTGCACGGGAATATCACGCACGTGGGCGGGTTCGACGGGCCGGTGCTGCTGGAGGGCAGCACGTTTCTGGGCATCTGGCTGGAGTGCGCGCCGCAGGAAGCGCTGGTGTTTGGGGGGTTCGGCACGGAAGAAGCACGGACGGTTGCGAGGAACAATCATCTCGCCTTCTTCGCGCTGCAAAGGGACGACGGGCAGCTGCCGTGCAGCATCAAGGTGCCGGTGGGCAGCCAGAGTGGAGGTCCGGGCTGGGCGCAGATCCAGATGGTGGTGCCGATTGCGGCAACGGCCTGGGAGGTGGCGCAGCGCACAGGCGACAGCGAATTGCTGGAGAAGGCTTATGGGGCGTGCGGGCGATGGGATGCATGGCTGCGACGCTACCGGAATACGCGCGGCACGGGACTCTGCGAGGGCTTCTGCGTCTACGACACGGGCATGGACCACAGCACGCGCTGGACGGGAGTGCCGAATGCGTGTCCGGACCGGGATGCGAAGAAGTGCCCCCAGGCGCCGGGGCTGCCGCGGCTTTGTCCGGATCTTTCGGCAACCGTGTATGGCGGGCGCGTGGCACTCGCCGCCATGGCGCGGGCGCTGGGCAAGCGCGACGAGGCGGAGCGGTGGAACGCCGACGCTGAGACGATCCGCAGGCTGATTGTCGAAAAACTCTACGATGCCGAGGATGCGGTGTTCTACGACCTGGACGCGGAGAACCAATTCGTGAAGGTGCGGAGCGCGGCGATGCTGCGCGTGCTGGGCGAGCATGTCCCGGATGCGGCGCTGTTCGAGACGGTGTGGCAGCGGCAGGTACACAACGAGAAGGCGTTCTGGCCGGCGTATCCGCTGCCCTCGGTGGCCGTGGATGATCCGATCTTCGTGCGGCCGATCCCGCGGAACTCGTGGGGCGGGGCGTCGCAGGCCTTGACGGCGCTGCGGGCTCCGCGATGGATGGAGCACTACGGCAAGCCGGCGGATCTGGCCTGGATGATGCAGCGCTGGGTGGAGGCGATCCGGCGGCGCGGGGCATTTCTGCAGCAGATGGATCCGCTGAGCGGCGAGTTTACCCCGGATAAGGACGGCTACTCGCCGGCGGCGCTGGTGCTGCTGGATTTCGTCTGGCGGCTCTCGGGCGTGCGCGAGCAGGGTGATCTGGTGGAGTGGAACGTGCGGCCTCCGGCGGATGGCCGGGCGCGATTTGCGGCTCAGGTGCATGGGCGCGCAGCGGAGCTGGTCTACGATCGCAAGGCCGCGGAACTGCGGATGGGCGGGCGCAGCGTCGCGCGGGTAACGGGG
>DATGJK010000302.1:0-3401 GCA_035295245.1 Acidobacteriaceae bacterium | reverse complement strand
GAGGCGTGCATGTGGAGCGAGTACGTCGATCCGCAGGTGATCGAGTCGCGCATGTGGCCGCGCACGGCGGCGATTGCGGAGCGCCTGTGGTCGCCGCAGTCGGTCGACAATGTCGACGATATGTACCGGCGGCTCTGGGTGCAGTCGTTGCGGATTGAGGAGCTGCGGCTGACGCAGATCAGCCAGGAACACGCGAGCCTGCGCGCGCTGGCGGGGACGCCGCAGATTGAGCCGCTGCGGGTCCTGGCGGCGGTGCTGGAGCCGGTGACATTCAATGTGCGCGGCAGGTGGTCGACCGAGCACGGGATCACGAATCAGGCGCCGCTGAATAAGCTGGTGGACGCACTGCCGCCGGATCCACCGTCGCGGCACGACTTCGAAGAGCTGGTGAGCACCTATCTGCAGGACCCGGCAGGCAGGCCGGATCAGCAAGAGGCGCTGGAGACGATGTTCCGGTCGTGGAGCGCGGCGCAGCCGGAGCTGATGCAGCTGATGAGCGGCACGCCGCTGCTCGCGGAGGGACTGCCGCGCGCCGAGCAGCTGGCGGAGCTGGGCACGATGGGCGCGCAGGCGGTGGCTTACTTGTCGTCGGGCGTGGCGGCTCCGCCGGGATGGAAGCAGCAGCAGATGCAGGCGCTGGATGCCGCCGCAGCGCCGATCGCGCTGACGCGGTTCACCGTGCTGAAGCCGATGCGGGATTTGGTGAATGAGGTGAGGTAAGACAGGGTGTAGGGGATAGGGTATAGGGGATACGCCCCGTGATGAATCCCGCTGCAGCGCGCGCCGCGAACAGCATTGAGACACGCACGCTGCGGAAGATTGCGTGGCGGCTGATTCCCTTCCTCATGCTGCTGTATCTGGTCGCGTTTCTGGATCGCATCAACGTTGGATTTGCGGCGCTGACGATGAATCGCGAGATCGGCCTGACGCCGGAGATGTTCGGCATTGGCTCGGGCGTGTTTTTCCTCGGCTACTTCGTCTTCGAGGTTCCCTCGACGATCATTCTGTATAAGGTGGGCGCGCGGTTCTGGATTGGGCGTGTGATGATCACGTGGGGCCTGGTGTCGATTGCGATGGCGTTCACGCGGGGGCCGATCAGTTTTTACGTGCTGCGGTTTCTGCTGGGGCTGGCGGAGGCAGGATTTTTTCCGGGCATCATTCTCTACCTGAGCTACTGGTTTCCGGCGGATCGCCGTTCAGCAGCGACGGCGTGGTTCATGGCGGCGGCGCCGATTGCGGGGTTCATCGGGTCGCCGCTTTCGGGCACGCTGCTGCAGTTGCATGGGCTGGCCGGTCTGCATGGATGGCAATGGCTGTTCCTGCTGGAGGGCGCACCAGCCGCGGCGCTGGGCGTGATCACGTTTGGAGTACTGAGCGACCGGCCGGCAACGGCTGAGTGGCTCAGCGAGGAAGAGAAGAACTGGCTGGTGCAGGCGATTGCGCTTGGAGATGCGGAGTTCGCGGGGCGCAGGCACAGCGTGTGGCGTTCGCTGACGGACTGGAGAGTGCTGGCGCTGTCGCTCGCGTATTTTGGAACGTCGGCGGGGCTGTACACCATTGGGTTCTGGGCACCGCTCATCGTGAAGGCACTCGGATTTTCGAGCTTTCGCGTGGGACTGCTGGTGGCGATTCCGAATCTGGTGGCGGTGGTTGGCATGGTGCTGTGGTCGTGGAACTCCGATCGCACGCGAGAGCGCTACTGGCATGCGGCGATTGCCTGCCTGATCGCTGCGCTGGGGATGGGAGTGGCGGCGGGCGGGGGATCGTCGGCGATCATTGCGCTGACGGGTCTTTCGCTGACGGCATTTGGAGTGAGCGCGGCCAAACCGCCGCTTTGGAGCTTGCCGACGACGTTCTTTGCCGGGACGGGCGCGGCTGCGTCGATTGGGCTGATCAATTCGCTGGGGACGCTGGGCGGGTTCGTGGGGCCATGGATGATCGGCGCAAGTGACCAGGCCAGCGGTGATTTCAGCCGCGGACTCGACCTCGTTGGCGGTACGCTGATCTTGTCGGCTGTGACGATTCTGGTCCTGCGCTGGACGTGCAGGAAGGGGCCGGCGAAACCCATCGAACCCGGAGAAGCTCTCGATCATGCCTGATGCCGTTAGGACTCGCAGCAGAAAATACAGAATCGCCGTGATTCCGGGAGATGGAATCGGGCAGGAGGTGGTGCCCGAAGGCGTGCGCGTGCTGCGGGCCGCTGCGGAGCGATTTGGATTTACGCTGCAGCTCGATGAGTTCGATTTCGCGTCGTGCGATTACTACCTGCGCTACGGCCTGATGCTGCCGGAGGACTGGAAGGCGCAGATCGGCGGTCATGACGCGATCTTCTTTGGCGCGGTCGGATGGCCGGAGAAGGTACCCGATCACATTTCGCTGTGGGGATCACTGATCCAGTTCCGGCGCGAATTCGATCAGTACGTCAACCTGAGGCCGGTGCGGCTGATGCCCGGCGTGCCGTGTCCGCTGGCCGGACGCAAGCCGGGGGATATCGATTTTTACGTGGTGCGCGAGAACACTGAGGGAGAGTACTCGTCAATTGGCGGCAGGATTTTCCGGGGCACAGAGCGCGAAGTTGCGATCCAGGAAACGGTGATGACACGGACCGGAGTGGATCGCGTGGTGAAGTTTGCGTTTGAGCTGGCGGCGCGGCGCGAGAAAAAGCATCTGACGTCGGCGACCAAGTCGAACGGCATCTCGATCACGATGCCCTTCTGGGATGAGCGCGTGGAGGAGATCGGCAGGCATTATCCGAGCGTGCGATGGGACAAGTACCACATCGACATTCTCACGGCGCAGTTCGTGCTGAACCCGGATCGCTTTGACGTGGTGGTGGCTTCAAATTTGTTCGGGGACATTTTGTCGGACCTGGGGCCGGCGTGTGCGGGGACCATTGGCATTGCGCCTTCGGGGAACATTAATCCGGAACGGCGCTTCCCTTCCCTCTTCGAGCCGGTCCACGGATCGGCGCCGGACATTGCCGGTCAGGGGATCGCGAATCCGATTGCGCAGATTTGGTCAGCGGCGATGATGCTGGAGCATCTCGGCGAGGAGGAGGCGGGGGCGGCGATTCTGCGCGCGATTGAGGCGAGCCTGATGGAGAATTCGCAACGCACGCGGGATGTGGGCGGAACCGCGGATACGCGCACGGCGGGGGAGGCGATTGCGAAGGCGCTGCTGGCTGAGAACGCTGCAGCGGTCGAAGAGAAAGCGGCGAAAACTTCCCTCAGGGGCTAAAGCCCGGACATTATTTGCGGAGCTATGCGGCACGGCTGAAGCCGTGCCCTTTCAAAGCGAAAGGCTTCAGGTGTTTTCTAGCTGGCGATCCAGCCGCCGCCAACGACTTCGTTGCCGTCGTAGAAGACGGCGGCCTGGCCGGGGGTGACGGCGCGCTGCGGCTC
>DATGJK010000301.1:0-4875 GCA_035295245.1 Acidobacteriaceae bacterium | reverse complement strand
CACCAAATCCATCTGCCACTGCATGATCCGCTTCTCTTCGAGGTGCATCCACTGAAACGCCTGATGCACGCGCCGGTCCCCCGCCACTTGCGCCACCGATGCGGAGATGGATGCCGACGAAGCCATGAATCCCTTAGCCTAGCACCCGCACCCGTCGCCTCCACAGCCACACTTCAGTACTCCACGCTGTCCAGAAAAAGCCCCCTCGCCGGGGCCGTCGCCCCCGCCTCCGACCGGTTCCGCGCCTTCAGAATTTGGACCATGTCCGCCGGCCGCCGCTGCCCCCGCCCAACTTCGACAAAAGTTCCCACCAGGTTCCGCACCATGTGGTGCAGAAAGCCATTTCCCCGAATCCGATATACGAGCAGATCGCCCTCCTCCGCCCAGCTCGACTCAAACACCGTCCGCAACGCACCCTCCCGGTCAACCTCTCCGCTCTCCTCGGCCCTCCGCGTCGCGAGATCCGGATCGCTCGCCGCAAACGACGTGAAATCGTGCGTCCCAACGACATGCCGCGCCGCCTCCTGCATCGGCTCCACGCGCAAAGGCCAGTTTAGCGCCCATGCATAGCGCGCCTCCCACGGCGGGCAAATCTCCGCGCGAAAGATCCGGTACTCATACGTCTTCGCCTTCGCCGCATGGCGCGCGTGGAAATCCGGCGGCGCCTGCTCCGCGCGCAGCACGCGAATCGACTCCGGCAGCGTGCGGTTCAGCGCCCTCTGAAAATTCTCCGCTGGAATCGGAGCGCGCAGCAGGAACGACGCCACCTGCCCCCGCGCATGCACCCCGGCGTCCGTTCGCCCGCTGCCCTGCGGCAGCACACGCTCTCCGGTCACGCGCTCAATCGCGGCGCTCAACTCCCCCTGGAGGGTCACGCGATCCGGCTGCACCTGCCAGCCGAAGTACTCCGTGCCGTCATAAGAAAGAATCAATTTCCAGTTCTGTTCATCTGATAACTGCGATTGTCCGGACATTTAACTATTTCCCGCGATTTGGTCGCATAGAAGTAACGTCGGAGCCGCTCATTTACTGCGATATACTCAGCTTTCCCGATGATGATGAGTTTACGGAACCGGGCTGCGACACGCTGCGTATAGCAGTAGAGCCAAAGCAGCTCACAGGCCTGAAGTGCGCCGTACCTCGCGCGTTGCATGACTCGAATTGTGTTTTGTGGTTGACCTGAAATCCGCCGGTCAGGGGGGTAGAGAAGCACAATGTCTCGTTCGGACTTCTATAGCCGTACCAAAAGGACCCAGAGCAGTTCTCTTCAAAAGCTGATAGCCGCGGCCGCGATCTCCTGCCTGCTGGCCGGAACGGCGCCCTCGTACGCCCAGGTGCCCGCGCCGCAGCAACAACCGAACGCGCCCACCGCGCACGGCCTGCCCTCCGAACCGGCTCCCAATTTCACCCAGCCGCTTTACCTGCGCGACACCCAGCATGATTACACGAAGCCGCACGGATACTATCCGAACCCGATTGCGCCTTACACGCCCACTCAGGTTCCGCCGGCGAACTTCGCCAATTCGCTGCAGCTCACCGACCTCATCAAAGACGGCAAGATCTACCTCAGCCTCGGTGACGCGGTTCTGCTCGCGCTGCAGAACAACTACGACATCGCCATCCAGCGCCTGAACCTCGACATCGCCGACACCGACATTCTCCGCACCCATGCCGGCCAGGCGCCGCAGGGCACCAGCACGTCGCTGGTCACGAATACCCAGGGCGGCGGCGGTTCCGCCATCGGCTCTGGCGGAGGTCCGGGCGGCAGCAGCGTCACCGGCACCGGCGCCGGCGGCATCGCTGTCTCCACCCTTGGCGCAGGTCCCACTCCGGAAAACCTCGACCCCAGCGTCTCCGGCACGATTCAGCTGCAGCGCCAGAAGACCCCGCAGCTGAATACGCTCTTCAGCGGCGGCAAATCCTCGCTGACCACCAACACCGACGAGTACAACTTCACCTTCAATAAAGGATTCATTACCGGCACCGGCCTGCAGGTGACCTACGACAATACCCGGCAGACCTCGGACAGCCCGCTCAACGTCTACAGCCCGGCCCTCACCACCACCTTCAACGCGGAGATCACGCAGCATCTGTTGCAAGGCTTCGGCACCGGCGTCAACGGACGTTTCATCGTGCAGGCGCAAAACAACCGGCGCATTGCCGACTCCGTTTTCCGCCAGCAGTTGCTCTACACCATCAATCAGGTTGAGGACATCTACTGGGGTCTGGTCAGCGCTTACGAAGACGTGCAGTCGAAGCAGCGCGCTCTCGCCCAGTCCACCAACCTCGAAAAAGATTACGAGAAGCAGCTCCAGGTGGGCAGCGCTGCACCCCTCGATGTAGTCAATGCGCGCAGCGGCATGGCCACCGACCAGCAGGCGCTCATCGCCTCGCAGAGCAACCTCGAGTACCAGCAGTTGCTCATGAAGCAGGCCATCGCCCGCAATCTCGACGACCCCACCCTGGCCAACGCGCCGGTAATTCCCACGGATCGCGTGACCCTGGCCGAAACTCCCGCCGAGCGCATGTCCACGGACGACCTGGTGCGCCAGGCCGAGGCGAACAGCCCCGCGATTGAGCAGGCCATGCTCAATCTGAAAAACGACGAGCTGACGCTGAAAGCCGTGAAGAATGGCCTGCTCCCCACCCTCGACGCCTACGCTTTCTACGGCGCGGAGTCCCTGGGCGGCTCGCAGAGCGCAAACTGCCTCAACTTCTTCACCGGCCAGCACTGCCCGGTCAATCCGCCCCAGTATCCAACCGTCGCGTACGGCACGGTCTTCGAGCACCTCTTCAACAGCACCGGCCCCAATAAGGGTGCCGGATTCACCCTGAATATCCCCATCCGCAACCGTCCGGCCCAGGCGCTGGCCGCGCGCTCGCAGATTGAATATCGCCAGTCGCAGATGCGTCTGCAGCAGCTCTATGTGCAGATCCGCATGCAGATCATCAACCTGCAGTACGCGCTGACCAACGACCGCGCCGCCGTCTCCGCCGCCGAGGCCAGCCAGCAGTACAACCAGCAAAGCCTCGACGCGGAGAACAAGAAGCTGAACCTCGGCGCTTCCACCACCGCCAATGTCCTCCAGCAGGAGCGCGGCGTAGCCGGCGCTGAAGCCCAGCTCATCGCCGCCCGCGCCCGCTATGCCACGGATCGCGCCGCTCTGGAGCAGACCCTCGCCAACACCCTCGACTACTACGGCATCTCCATCGTCGATGCCGCCACCGGCCAGATCCACACCGCTCCGCCCATCCCGGGCCTCGAGCCCGCCAAGCCGGAGCCGGAAGTTGCTCCGCCGCCGCAGAAGCAGCAGCTCCAGCAGCAGGAGCAGCAGCAACAGCAGCCAACGACGCCGCCGGCCGCTTCGCAGCAGCCGCAAACTCCACCCCAGCAGCCTCAGCCGCAGCCGCAAAATTAGCCTCATCCGCAACGCGCCCGCCCCGCCACACGGGGCGGGCTCCGGCGAATTCTTCTCAATTTCATCCCCGCTCCCACACTGCCCAACCCCTTCCGCCTGATAAAATTCAAAGAGTCCACTCTTTCCCGGAGTCTCCATGCAGGCAATTCTTGCGCTCGAAGACGGGCGCATCTTCAGGGGCGAAGGCTATGGCGCCCAAGGCGAATGCCGCGGAGAAGTTGTTTTTAATACCTCACTGACCGGCTATCAGGAAATCTTCACCGACCCCTCCTACGCCGGACAGATCGTCGTCCTGACCAATCCTCAGATCGGCAACTACGGCACCAACTCCGCCGACAACGAGGCCGTGAAGCCCTTCATCGAAGGCCTCGTCACCCGCGAGTTCTCGCCCATCAGCTCCAACTGGCGCTCCACCCAGGTCGCCGACGAATACCTCGAGCGCTACCGCGTCCCCGTCATCTCCGAAATCGACACCCGTGCCCTGGTCCGCCATCTCCGCACCCATGGCGTGATGCGCGGCGTCATCTCCACCGCCGAGACCAACCCTGACATCCTCGTCGAAAAAGCCCGCTCCATTCCCAAAATGGACGGCACCGACCTCGCGAAGGTCGTCACCACCAAAGAGCGCTACGACTGGGAGCACGACGGCAAAGATCCGCTCCGCCCCGACGACGAGCCCGCCGCCGCAACACCCGACCTGCACGTCGTCGCCTACGACTTCGGCATCAAGAAAAACATCCTCCGCATGCTCTCCGCCGAAGGCTGCCGCGTCACCGTCGTACCGGCGGGCACCTCAGCCGAAGACGTGCTCGCCCTGAAGCCCAACGGCGTCTTCCTCTCCAACGGCCCCGGCGATCCCGAGCCCGTCACCTACGCCCAGGAAAACATCCGCAAGATGGCCGGCCGCGTCCCCATCTTCGGCATTTGCCTCGGCCACCAGCTCATCGGACTCGCGCTGGGCGGCAAAACCTACAAGCTCAAGTTCGGACACCACGGCGGCAATCACCCGGTGAAGTGCGTCGAAACCGGCAAAGTCGAGATCACCGCCCACAACCACAACTTCGCCGTCGATCCCGACTCCATCAACCCCAGCGAAGTCGACCTCACCCACGTCGATCTCAACGACAACACGCTCGAGGGCCTGCGTCACCGCACCATGCCGCTCTTCAGCGTCCAGTACCACCCCGAAGCCAGCCCCGGCCCCCACGACTCGCATTACCTCTTCCGCGACTTCCGCAAAATGATGGAGGAGTGGAAGGGGTGATGGCTTTCCTGATGATTTGTTCGAAACGGCGGGGTTCATCTCCCGCCATTTTTTTGAAAACGAGAGACTGAGAGCAGCAGAACCCGATGCCACGCCGCAATGACATCACCAAAATCCTCGTGATCGGCTCCGGCCCGATCGTCATCGGCCAGTCCGCCGAGTTCGACTACTCCGGCACTCAGGCCTGCAAGG
>DATGJK010000300.1:0-8201 GCA_035295245.1 Acidobacteriaceae bacterium | reverse complement strand
CGAAGACACACTGGCAGCGTTTGCGGGCGTGATCCATCATTACGGGCTTTACGGCGGCAGCTATGCGCTGGCTCTGGAGCGCCTGCTTTTGCCCCCGGTCCAGGTGGTGATCGCAGGGGAGGGCGAAGCAGCGCAGCGGCTGGCGGCGATTGCCACGGCCCGTTATGCAGTGAACAAAGCGGTCGTGGCGCTGCGGCCTGAGCAGGTGACGGATACGAATCTGCCGCCTGTGCTGGCGGAGACGCTGCCACATTTGCCGGGTCTGGAGGGGGCATCCAGCAAGCCGATGGCGCTGGTCTGCCGCGGCGCGACTTGCCTGCCGCCGGCCAGCACTGCCGATGAGCTGATTGAGCAGATCAACAGCGAGGTATGAGCCTGCGTATCCGCTGGCGGGGAGCCATCTCGCCGTCGCTGCCGGGCTGATTCCGCCGGTAATGTGAGGGCGCAGAACGCCGGCTGGTTCGGGGCTTCCGGTCTGCTATTCTTCATGGGATAAATCCATTCGCGCGGAGATCGGCTATGGCGAGGAGTGTCAATAAAGCCATCCTTGTTGGGAATGTTGGAAAAGACCCAGAGATAAAGTTTCTGCCGAGCGGCTCGCCGGTAGCCAACTTTACCCTGGCGACGTCTGAGCGCTTCAAAGATAAATCGGGCGAATTCCAGGAACGCACCGAGTGGCACAACCTCGTGGTCTATGATCGCCTCGCAGAGATCATCCGCGATTATGTGAAAAAGGGATCGAAGCTGTACATCGAGGGTCGCATCCAGACGCGTTCCTACGATGACAAGAATTCCGGACAGAAGCGATATTTCACAGAGATCCTGGTGCGGGATGTTGTGCTGCTCTCCGGGCGCGGCGAGGGCGAATCCGGCGGTTCCTCGCGGGGCGGCGGCAATTCCTACGACCAGAGGCAGCCCGCGCAGGCCGACGATCTGGTGCAGTCCACGGAGATTACGGACGACGATATCCCGTTTTGAGGCTGGCTGGAGTGCCGCAACGGTGCCCGGGCACGCTTCGGAACCACCGTCGCGCGGCAGAACCCGCACAACTCGTTAGGAAACCTATTCCTGCGCCGTTCGCCTCCTACTGAACAGGAGGTGCATGCGTGATTGCCATTCTTGGAATTTTCGCGATGGCGGTGTTTGGAGGCGGCGTGTATCTGTTCCGCTCGATGGGGCGCATGCAGCCACCCAGCACGCAGGAGCGTCTGCGGCACAACCCGAGCCATTCCGATCTGACCCGGCGTCAACGCGCTACAGGGCTGGATTGATTCGCGGGTCGAGCTGAGTGAAGCAGGGGGAAACAGCCGGCGTCGCGGGCGGCGGCTAAAGGCGCGGCGCTCCATCAGCGCGCGGTTGCGAGCGTGGCAGGGAGCAGGCGCATTTGGGCGATCTCGTTCGCGGCGGCATAAAGCATCTCTTTTGCCTGTGCGAGGGTGAGTTCGCCTGGAACGGGCCGGAAATCGGACCGCGTCTCCCGCTGATCTTTGCAGAAGCTTTTTAGCAGCAGGAGTTTTCCGGCGAGGTGCACGTCAATCACATCGGTCTTCCAGGTCTCGCCGTTGATTTGGCGCCTGTGGACGACGAACGTCCCGCCTTTCTCCAGATGGCCAAGCATGCCGAAGCCGAAGTCCACGCGCTCGGCCACGGTGCCGCGAATCTCGATCAGCCGCCTGGAGCGCGCGTCCACGAGCACGGTTCCGGTTAGCGCATGGACGATGCGCGGCTCGAATCCGCTGGCGGAATATGCAGGATTGGGGCGGAAGGCAATCGCAACGACTCCGTCGCGCGGAGAAGCCTGGTAGTCGAACAGCATGGCTTGCGGCAGCAATTCGAGCCCGCGCATCAGGCGCTCTTCATCGTCGCGGTTTTCGCGTTCTGTGCGCGCCAATGCGGCCGTGTCCTGAATAGACTGCTCGATGCGCTGCTCTTCCTGTTGGCGCTGGACGTCATCCAGCGGAGCGCCGTTCTCCGCGACCACGCGGAAGACCGTTCCCTGGGAGGTTTCCACCTGCTCACGCAGGACGTGCTGGCCGGGCGTGACGCGCTCGCTGCGATATTCCCAGCGAAGTTCGCGCTCCGGGGTGTGGGTCTCGTTGTAGACGACGTCGCGAATGAGATTCAGGGCGGATTCAGCGGGCGCCGCGGTGGAGGGCGTCTGCGCCCACACAGGCGCTGTCAGCGAGATCGCCAGCAACGCACAGCCGAATTGTCCCAGGGCCTGCATCGGCGATCCTCGCAGTACGATTCAGCGAGACTGTGCTGAGTTGTTTCACAGGACAGTGAATGATTGCTGAAGCGTTCATGACAATCTGGGAAGGGAACCGGCCTTGTTACACTTCGTTCATCCTGAGTTGAATGAATTGAAGGGTTTTGCGTGATACGCACGGTTTCAGTTGCGCTCATCACAAAGAACGAAGAGGCGAATCTGCGGCGAACGCTCGAAAGCGTGCGCTGGGCCAGCGAAATCGTCGTCGTGGACTCGGGCTCGACGGATCGCACGGCGGAAATCGCGCGCGAGTGTGGCGCGAAATTCCTGGTCGAACCGTGGCGCGGCTTCGGCGCGCAGAAGAATTTTGCAATCGCGCATTGCACGGGTGAATGGGTGCTTTCGCTGGATGCTGACGAAGAAGTGAGCCCCGAGCTGGCGCAGGAGATCCAGACGCTGCTCGCCGGGAAACCTGACCGCGATGGGTACTTCCTGCCGCGCCGCAATTCCTTCCTCGGCCGCTGGATCCGCCATGGCGGCTACTGGCCGGATCCCAAGCTGCGCCTCTTCCGCCGCGGCGCCGCGCAGTTCGAGGAGCGCGCCGTGCATGAAACGGTACAGTGCTCCGGCGCGACCGGCCGCCTGCGCGGGCACTTGCTCCACCATGCCTATCCCACGCTGGAGAGCTACATCGAGCACATGAACCGCTACAGCACGCTGGGCGCCGGGCAGGCGCTCGGGCGAGGGAAGTCGAGCCGCGGCCCCCTGCCGTTCCTGTGGAATGTTGTCCTCAACCCCGCCGCTACGTTCGTGTACAACTACATTCTGCGCGGCGGGTTTCTGGACGGGCGGGAGGGCCTGCTGCTGCATCTGTATCATTCGACGTATGTGAGCTGGAAATACGCGAAGGCGTGGGAGCAGGGGCGGAGTTCTGGTCGCTGAGTACTGAGCTGCTTGCGCAACGTGCACGGCCTTCACTATCCTGACCCGTCCTATGGCCTCCAAACCGGCTGAATCCCGCGACAAGCTGCTCAGCGAGCTGACCTCGGACCGGCATCCGTCGGCCGAAGAGCTGCGCTGGGCGGAGGAGACGCTGGCGCCGGCGCTGGACAAAGCGCCGGAGCAGCCGATCGGCGCGCCGACCGGGGTGAACCGCGACGAGGATGGGAATGCCCAGTTCACAACCATTTCCGGCACGCCGGTGCGTCGGCTCTACACCGAGGCCGATCTGCCCGCGGACTGGGATCAAAACCTGGCCACGTACCTCAGCCAGCCGGGCCAGCCGCCGTACACGCGCGGCCTGCACCCGACGGGCTACCGCGGCCGCCTGTGGACGATGCGGCAGTTCTCCGGGTTTGCCTCGCCGGAGGAGACGAACCAGCGCTACAGATATCTGCTCGAGGGCGGGGCCGGCGGCCTTTCTGTCGCCTTCGACCTGCCTACGCTGATGGGCTGCGACTCAGACGATCCGCGCAGCGAAGGCGAGGTGGGCAAATGCGGCGTGGCCATCGACTCGCTCGAGGACATGGAAACGCTTTTCGACGGCATCCGGCTCGATGGGACCACCGTTTCGATGACCATCAACTCGCCGGCCAGCGTGCTCTGGGCGATGTATCTAAAGGTCGCCGAGCGCCAGGGAGCGGACTGGAGGCAGCTCTCCGGCACGCTGCAGAACGACATCCTGAAGGAATACATCGCGCAGAAGGAGTACCTGTATCCGCCTGCGCCGTCGATGCGGCTGGTGATCGACACGTTCGAGTTCGGGTCACGCTACACGCCAAAGTTCAACCCCATCTCGATCTCCGGCTATCACATTCGCGAGGCCGGTTCGACTGCGCTGCAGGAGCTGGCGTTCACGCTGTACGACGCGGTGGAGTACGTGGAATGGGCGCTGCGCCGGGGCATGCCGGTGGATGACTTCGCTCCGCGGCTAAGCTTCTTTTTCAATGCGCACAACGACTTTTTTGAAGAGATCGCAAAATACCGCGCGGCTCGCAAAGTTTGGTACCGGGTGATGATCGAGCGCTTCGACGCGAAGAACCCGCGATCGGCGTGGATGCGCTTCCATACGCAAACCGCAGGTGTTTCGCTCACCGCGCAGCAGCCGATGAACAACATTGCCCGCGTCGCTCTGCAGGCGCTGGCGGCTGTACTCGGGGGAACGCAGTCGCTGCACACCGATGCCTTCGATGAGGCGCTTGCGCTGCCTACGGAAGACGCGGTGCGGATTGCGCTGCGCACGCAGCAGATCATCGCGTACGAGTCAGGCGTGGCCAGCACCATCGATCCGCTGGGCGGGTCGTACTTCGTGGAGAAGTCGACGCTGGAGATGGAGCAGGGAGCCTTTCGATATTTTGACAAGCTCGACAAAATGGGCGGCATGGTGAAAGCCATTGAGGCGGGTTATCCGCAAAAGGAAATTGCCGAAGCGAGCTATGCGTATCAACGAGCCGTGGAGGCGGGGGAGAAGATTATTGTCGGCGTCAATCGCTATGCCATCGACGAGCCGCCGCCGCAGATCCTTTACATTGACGAGAGTGTTCGCGAACTGCAGATGCGAAAGCTTCGCAAGCTGCGCCGGGAGCGGTCCGGCGATGCCGTGCAGCGCAGTCTGGACGCGCTGCGCCGCGCGGCAGAGAAGCAACCGCAACCTGCGCAAGACGGCATTTCTGCTGCGAATACGATGCCCTTCATTCTGGAGTGTGTCTCGGCCTATGCAACGCTGGGGGAGATTTGCTCCGCGCTGCGCGACGTGTTTGGAGGCTGGGAAGAAACTTAGATCAGCTGCATAGCGCCGACTCTGCTATCGTTCGGGTATCGAATTTTTAGACCCCGAAGCTCATCCTTGGGGCCTGGGAAGACTATGAGCCAGGGAAAATCGGATACGCCTACCGAAGGCCGGCCTTTGAATCTGAGACAGCTTGCCGAGCACCTGCACCTTTCGCAAACGACCGTCTCACTGGTCCTGAATAATTCGCCGGCGGGGAAGTCGATCCCGCAGCACACGCGCGACCGGGTTTTCGAGGCGGCACGCCGCTTTCAGTACCGGCCTAATTACTTCGCGCGCTCGCTGCGCAACAGCCGCAGCATGTCCGTGGGCGTGATCGTGCCCGACCTGAGCGACGGCTACTTTCCGGTGGTGATGAACGCCATCGAAGCGCACCTGCTCGAATCGCATTATTTCTATGTCACGGCCAGCCATTACCGCCGTTCGGAACTGGTGCAGGAATACTCGCGCCGCCTGATGGAGCGCGCCGTGGACGGACTGCTGCTGCTCGATACGCCGGCGGAGGTCCACGTGCCCGTGCCGGCCGTGGCGGTCTCGTCGCATCACTCCGGCCCGGGGGTGACGAACATCGTGCTGGACCACGAAAGCGCGGCACGGCTGGCGCTGACGCATATGCGCGATCTCGGCCACGAGCGCATCGCGCTGATGCAGGGACCGGAGGCGATCACCGATGCAAAGTATCGCTGGAACGCCATCCTGAGCGTGGCGAGAGAGATGGGCATCGAGGTCGACCCGGAGTTCTGCATGCACATGCACGAAGCCGACCAGACGCCGGAACTCGGGTATCGCCTGGTGCGCCAACTGCTCGAACGCCGCCGGGACTTCACCGCAGTCTTCTGCTTCAACGACATCTCCGCCATCGGCGCCATTCGCGCCCTCACGGACGTGGGGTTGCGGGTGCCCGGCGATGTGTCGGTGATGGGGTTCGATGACATTATCACCGCGGCCTTTAATCAACCCAGCCTGACGACGGTCAAGCAGCCCCTGCGGCAGATGGGCCAGACCGCCGCGCGGGTGCTGCTGGAGCGCATCGCGAATCCCGAAAAGGAGTATCCGGCGGAACTGGTGATGCAGCCGGAGCTGCTGGTGCGCGAGTCCACCGGACCCGCTCCGGAACTGGCCGGGCGCATGCCGGTACCCGGCACGCGCGCCGCCCTGCACAAGCACGCGGTTTAGCGCGGCCATGCCGGCGCGGGGCAGAAGACGCAATGGTTTTTGCGCGACCAGTTAGAATGCAACTGGCGTGAATATCGTCAAGGCGATCTACCCGGGCAGCTTCGATCCGCTCACCAATGGTCATCTCGACCTGATTGCGCGCGCGGCGAAGATCTTCGATCACCTCGTGGTCGCCATTCTGCGCAACTCCTCGAAGAGCCCGCTGTTCACCGTGGAAGAACGCGTGGCCATGCTCTCGGAAGGCATCGCCGCGCTTGAGAATGTGTCGATCTCCACCTTTGACGGCCTGCTGGTGGATTTCGCCCGCGAGCAGCGCGCCCATGCCGTGGTGCGCGGCATTCGCGCCATCAGCGACTACGAATACGAGTTTCAGATGGCGTTGATGAACCGCCGGCTTTCACCCGAGGTGGAAACAATCTTTCTCATGCCCGACGCGAAATATTCTTTCGTTAGCTCGCGCCTGGTGAAAGAAGTGTTCGAGCTGGGCGGCTCGATCGACGGCCTTGTGCCGAAATTTGTGATCGACCGCCTTAAAGACAAGCAGCGCCACTAGAGGGGCGCCGATCGGGCGCGCTTCATCTCCTCATAAGCCGCGAGCGCCGCCTGGCGGGCTTGCGCGTGGTCCACCAGGGGGCGGGGATAGGTCTCTCCGAGTCGCACGCTTGCCTCAGCGAGGAGTTGAGGCGGGGCATTCCAAGGCTGATGGATCCACTGCGCCGGCAGCTTCGCCAGTTCCGGAACCCAGCGGCGGACATAACTGCCGTTGGGATCGAACTTTTCGCCCTGCAGCACCGGATTGAATACGCGGAAATAGGGAGCCGCATCGGCGCCGCATCCGGCGACCCACTGCCAGCCCATGGTGTTGTTGTTCGCGAGGTCGGCATCGACCAGGGTGTCCAGAAACCACGCGGCGCCGTCCTGCCAGGGCAGCAGCAGATGCTTTACGAGGAAGGACGCGACGATAAGGCGCGCGCGGTTGTGCATCCATCCTGTTGCCCAAAGCTGGCGCATGCCCGCGTCCACCATGGGATAGCCCGTCTGCCCCTTCTGCCACGCGGTCAGCCGGTTTCGATTGCGGCGCCATGGAAAATCCCGGAACTGCGCGTTGAGCGGCTCCGTCAGGCTCTGCGGCCGTTCGGCGAGCAGGTGATACGCGAACTCGCGCCAGGCAAGCTGCCGCAGCCAGGCTTCCGCTCCGGGCTGGCCGAGGGCCGCATGCCACGCCTGCACGGCGCTGATTTCGCCGAAGTGAAGGTGGGGCGACAGCCGTGACGTGCCATCGCGGTCGGTTCGGTCGCGGTCAGCATCGTAAGCGGGCAGAGCGCTGCGGGTGAAGGCGCGCAATTGCCGGCGCGCCGTATCTTCGCCGGGAGTCCAGGCGGCGCGGAGACCGGCCGCCCAGTCGATTTTCGGCTCGAGTTCCAGCTCGCGTATGTCGAGCGAAACGGGCCACGTCGCCGGCGAGGGGATGGCCCGCGGCGGAGCGAGCGGCTGGCGAAGTTCGCCGCGCCGGTTCCACAGTGCGCGCCAGAAGGGTGTGAACACCTGGAAGGCACCGCCGGCGCTGGTGCGAAGCGTTCCCGGTTCGAAGAGCAGATTACCGGGGCTCTTCTCGAGAGCGATTCCGTGTGCGCGGAGTTCCTCTTCCACTCTGCGCTCGGCTCGCAGCGCGGCAGGCTCATCCACGCGATGGCAGAAGACCTGACGCGCTCCACATTCGTGCGCGAGATCTGCCAGCGCCTTCGCTGCCGGACCGCGGCGAACGATCAGGCGCGATCCCTTTGCGCGCAGCGATTCGTCCAGACGTCTGAGCGAGGCCTGCAGCCACCAGCGCGACGCCGCTCCGGGGGTGAACGGCTCCTCCGGCGACCCGATAAAGACTGGTAGCACCGGCCATCCAGTCGCCAGCGCGGAGTGCAGCGCCGGATGATCGCTTATGCGCAGGTCGCGCCGGAACCAGACAATGGTGAAGCGTTGCGGGGGCATATCCGCAGGAATCTTCTCACGCAGGGCTCTTGCGGCCTATTC
>DATGJK010000299.1:0-16738 GCA_035295245.1 Acidobacteriaceae bacterium | reverse complement strand
CAGAAAGCTCTCCTCGCCGCCGCGAAGAAGCTCGGCCTCTTCTGCTCCGGCGCAGCCAGCCAGAAGTATCCCACCAATCTTCAGGATCAGCAGGAGATTATGGGCGCTCTCGCCGACATCCTGATGGAGACTCTCGTCATGGAATCCGCGATCCTGCGCGCGGAAAAATTCAGCGGCCGCAGCCGCACGGCTGTCGGTCTCGCCCAGCTCGCTGCCACGCGCTCGTTCCGCATCATCCAGGACGCTGCAGAGCGAATCGTGGGAGCTATTGCCGAAGGCGATATGCTGCGCACGCAGATGGCGATTTATCGCCGCCTGGCGAAGCACGACCCGGTCAATACCGTCGCCATTGGTCGCGCCATTGCAGAGGAAATGATCGCCGCCGAGCGCTATACCGTTTAGGCCGGCCGCTGTTCATTCGGAGAAAGCAGCGCCTGAACCAGCACCTGCCACTCAAGCTGCAGCGTCGGACGCTGATACGTTCTCCCGGCGCGCTCGTACCAGTAATTTGCGTTCGTTTCGGAACCTTCTTTGCGATGCAGATACGCGTGCACCGCCATTCCGTCCTTCGTTTCCAGCTCATCGACCATCGCATGCGCCTGCTGCCAGTTTCCTTTGGCATCCCACCACAAGGCGGCCAGCGGGGCAGAAAGCCCCTCCGGCGGCCTGTCGACCGCAACCGATTCCCGAAATTCGTCCAGTGTCATTCAGCCCTCCCCTGAGAGAGATGCCTGAATGTTTATGCTCGCCGCAAGGCCGGCTTCTTCAGCGATGCCGCGATCCCCTCGGCACGCAGTTTCGCGATGCGGCTGATGAGTTTCACCGGGACCGGTTCTTCAAGTGGAAACTGTACCGTTCCCTTGCGAAGCTCATAGCCTCTGAGTTCATCTTTGAGCGCCGCAAAAAACGTTCCCGATGCCGCAAACAGCGAATAGTGATTCCTGAACCCCGCGAAATACAGCATGGGCTTGCCGTGCAGTTTGTACCCGGGCATGCGATAGCCGATGCTCTCAACAGCTTCCGGAACGGCCTTCCGGATCGCGGCGCGCACCTGTTCGAGCTTTTGCCGCACCGGCTCAGGTTGCGCAGCCAGGTACTCGTCCACCGATTTGGGAATGGCTTTTTCCATGCGAGTCATTCTACGTTTCGACGGCCGATTCGATCGCGCAACCTGTTGTCCGGTACGGCACAGCCCTACGACTGCTTGTTGAACACGTACGTCTGCTTCTCATTCTCCTTGCCCGGCGTCCACTCAGTTTCAGTGAAGCTCTTGCCATTCGGCGCCAGCACCTGCTCGCCCTGATCAATGACCTTTCCAGCCTGCTTCACCTGGAACGCCACCTTGCGGGCTCCGTCAGCTTTCATGGACACGGTCATATCCGACGGTACCTGAGGACCGCTGAGTGGCAGGTCCGTTCCGTCCGGCTTTCCCTCTACCGTTTCCTTCCATCCTGGAATCTCCCATTTCCAGGCATCCGGCGACGACCCCTGGGAAATCACGAAGCTGCCCGGCGCGCTCTCGCTCACTTTTGTGCTCTTCCAGGTGCCTTCCAGGCAGCCATCCCCACTCTTCGCCTTCGTGTAGACCGTCTGGTTGTGATAGTCCGTTCCATCCGGCCGGGTCCCAGTATCGATCTCGGTCATGGTTTTGCAGTCCGCCGACAGCGTGATCTCGGACGTGTTCGTCACTTTCCCATTCATCTTGTCCGTTGACTTCCACTGATTCGGACCGGTCGAGACCCAATTGGTGGTTGATCCGCCCATCACCGGATAATCCAGCCCGTTCGCGGTGAAGTCGAAGGAGAGTACGCCATTCGTGAAGTGGTCCATTCCATTCGCCACTTTGCTGTATGTGAACGTACTGCCCGTCATGTGGCTTTTGGCCGGGTCCAGCTTCCACGTGCCGAACCACGGATTATCCGCGGCAAACGCGGGCAGCGCCACGGCCGCAACCATCAATACTGCAAGATTCCTGATCCTGATTTGCATGAATCCCTCCGAAGCTGAGTTGTGGGGGAGCCAGGGCCGGCTGCGCGTGCACACAACGATGCAAAGCACAAATCGCGCGCGGGCGCAGTGTACACCCTCCGAACGCGAACAGTGGATTCAGCTACGATCCGCTCAAAATCAGCTTGGCGATGGTCGCCAGCTGCATGTTCGACGTGCCTTCGTAGATGGCCCCGATCTTCGCATCGCGATAAAGCTTCTCCACCGGATAATCCTTCACGAAGCCGTAGCCGCCATAAATCTCCACAGCCTTGCTGGCCGCTTCTTCGGCAACGCGCGAGGCAAACAGCTTGGCCATCGCGGCCTCCTTCACAAAGGGCACGCCCGCACTCTTCATCCGCGCCGCGTTATAGACCAGCATGCGCGCCGCTTCGATCTGCGTAGCCGTCTCCGCCAGCTGAAACTGGATGGATTGAAAATCTGCGATCGGCTTGCCGAACTGCTTACGCTCCTTGCTGTACTTCACCGCATACGAAAAGGCGCCCTCGGCCAGGCCCAGCATCTGAGCCGCAATGCCGATGCGTCCCTCGTTCAGCGTCTCGATGGCGATTTTGTATCCCTTTCCAACCTCGCCGACAACGTTCGCCGCAGGAACCCGGCAATCGTCCAGCAGCAGTTCGCAGGTGGACGATGCCCGGATTCCCAGCTTGTCTTCTTTGTGCCCCACCGTGAAGCCCGCCATGCCGCGCTCCACGATGAACGCCGTGATCCCGCGGTACCCTGCCTGCGGATTCGCATTCGCGAACACCAGAAAAAGGTCGGCTTCCAGGGCATTACTGATCCACAGCTTGCGCCCGCTCAGCACGAAGGCGTCGCCATCGGCCCTCGCCTGGGTCGCCAGCGAGAACGCGTCCGACCCGGAGCCCGCCTCGCTCAGCGCATATGCGCACACGGCCTGCTGCGCCATGCGCGGCAGCCACATGCGTTGCTGCTCGGGAGTAGCCCAGCGCAGCAGAGCATTCACCGCCAGCGTGTTCTGCACGTCGACCACGACAGCCACCGCCGGATCCACGCGCGAAATCTCCTCCACGGCCAGCACTGCGCTGAAAAACGAAGCGCCCGCCCCGCCGAGTTCCAGCGGCGCTTCAATGGCCATCAACCCAAGGTCGAAAAGCTGGCGCAGGATCTCCGGATCGAGTTTCTGCGCCTCGTCCATCGCGCGGACTCGCGGAGCAATCTCCTGCTGCGCAAACTGCCGCACCGTGTCGCGCAGCATGGTTTCTTCTTCGTTGAGAGAAGTCAGCGGGTGGATGATCTCCGCGACGGACTCGGTCTCCGGCATCGGCTCTCCTCGCGAGCAAGTTTCCGAACCAGAGAGCCTAACCTGGGAGCCTCATGCCGCGCCACTCGGCCGGCTGTTTATCGCTTGAAAACGCCCGCGTCGAATTCCCGCGCCGCATCCGGCGCCACATCGCCCACGATCACCGAGGGACCCGAGCCGCTGTATCCCGGCATCACCTTCAGCCGCTTCAGGACCTTCAGCGTCAGCCCGGTCAGCGGACGTCCCAGCAGGTCGACCAGCGGCACCCACTCCCTTGGTCCGGTGGCAGGCACCAGGATGCGCTGCTCGTTCATGTTCAGCCCGTACACGGTTACGTAATAATTTGTGTTCGTGATGGAGTGACGCACCGTCAGCAGTTGGGCTTTGACCTCCTGATGCCCCTCCCGGACCTGCGGCAGTTCCCAGAGCCCCGGCATCTGCGAGGCATCCGCGGGACGCTGCTCCAGCAGGACTTCTGACTTCGGCCACTGCTTGCGCTGGACCAGCCCCAGCGACAGCTTGCGACTGAGCATCTTCTTCGCCGCTGGCGCAGGATGCTCCCCCTGGGTCACGCAGCCGTCTCGCACCGGACACGCCAGGCACAGTGGCCCCTTCGGCAGGCAGATCGTGGCGCCCAGCTCCATCATGGCCTGGTTGAAATCGCCGGGGCATTTGGGATCCACCAATTCCGCCGCAAGCTTGCGCAATTGTCCGCTGCGCGCGGCGCCAGCTACCGGCTCATGGCCGTAATACCGGGTCAGCACCCGCTCCACATTGCCGTCCACGGCGGCAATCGGCTCGCCAAAAGCGATGCTCGCCACCGCCGCCGCCGTATACACGCCCACGCCCGGCAAGCGCGCCAGCCCCGCTGCAGTTGTCGGAATGTGGCCCTTGTACTCTGCTACGACGGCCCGCGCCGACTCATGGAGTGCCCTCGCTCTCCGGTAATACCCCAGCCCGCTCCATGCGGCCAGCACGTCTTCGTCGCTGGCTGCGGCCAGAGAGGCCAGATCCGGGAACTTTTCCATGAATCGCTCGTAGTAGCCGACGACTACGGACACGCGAGTCTGCTGCAGCATCGTCTCCGATACCCAGATCGCGTAGGGGTCACGCGTCTGCCGCCAGGGCAAATCTCGCGCACTCGCCTCGAACCATTCCAGCAACTTGCGCCGGAAGTCGGTTACCGCAGACTTCAAAACCATGGCGAGATTGTAACTGCCGCATCCTCTCACCGATCCTGATTTCAAGCGCCATGCGCCGCCCAGGTCTGCTTTTGAGTAATACCCTTCTCAGCTACCCTTAAGGGTTGGCCGTTCTTCCTTCATGGACCTGACCACAACCATTCGCCGATTGCCGAAAGCCGAACTGCACCTTCACCTTGAAGGCACCGTCACTCCGGAGACGCTGGTCGAGCTGAGCGAGCGGCACGACCCAGCTCCGCTCGACCTGACCCGAGCACGCGCGCTGTTTCAGTACACCGACTTTACGGGTTTTCTGATGGCGTTTAAGGCTGTCACCGAGCACCTTCAGACTGCGGAGGACTACGAGTTGGCGACCTGGCGCATGCTGGAGCGTCTGGCCAGCCAGGGTGCCGTCCACGCTGAAGTGTATGTCTCAGTGGGGGTTGTGTATTACTGGCGCCGCTGCGAATTCGAACCGCTGTTCCTCGGCATGGAGCGCGCCCGCGTCCGTGCCGAGCAGGAACTCGGCATCACCGTTTTCTGGATCTTCGACGCCGTCCGCCATTTCGGCCCTGAACAAGCCGCTCGGGTCTTCCGTAAGGCCGCCGAGCTTCGCCCCGACTTCCCCTCCATCATCGGGATTGGCATCGGCGGCGACGAGCGGCGCACCGGCGCCGAGCCTTTCCGCGAGCTGTACGCCGAGGCGCGCGACGCCGGCCTCCGCCTCACCGCCCATGCCGGCGAAACCGTTGGTCCCGAAGGCATCTGGGGCGCGATCAACATTGGCGCGGAGCGCCTCGGCCATGCCCTCTCCGCCATCGACGACCCTGAACTGATGGAGTTGCTCGCTCATCGGCAGATCCCGCTGGAGATCTGCATCACTTCGAACCTGAGAACCGGCTGCTGCCTGCGCCCCGAGGATCACCCGGTGCGCCGCTACTTCGATTCCGGGCTGATGATCACCCTCAATTCCGACGATCCCTCGCTCTTTGCCAGCGACCTGGAAAATGAGTACCGCCTCGCCCATGCCGGGTTCGGCTTCACCGAGGAACATCTGCGCGAGCTGGCAGCCAACTCCATTGAGGCCAGCTTCCTGGGTCCGGAACGCAAAGTTGCGCTCCTCCGCAGCATCGAATCCCTCTGAAGTTTTCGGCGACGATACGCTCGTGGATGCGTCGAAGGGAAAGGGGGATAATCATCCCTCAAATGATGTATGGACCGGCGTGTTTTGACGGAGATATAACCGAGACCGAAAGAGCCGCCATGCATCCTACGCTATGATGGACCCATGGCGGACTGGGGAAAGCACATGGCGTGCTGTTGCCGTAAGAGCCTGGAAACAAACGTGAATGAACTGGAAGAATTCGACGATGCACCCTCCGCCTACCGCGCTCTGAAGGCAGCCGCCTGGGCTACGGTGGCTCTCGGCATTACTGCCCTGGGCCTCTTCGTCGGACGCGAACTGCGCCTCCGCTACAAACTCGCCCGCCGCACTCCGTCGGAGTTCTACTCCCACGCCGGCGAGGGCCTTGGCGCCGAATACGGCATGGGCATTTAGCGGTCCGGACCCTGTCTCCTGTTCCGTAAAGACTGTCCCGCTCTCAGTGCGTCCTCTCTACGAGGTAGCGCGCGACTGCCTTCAGCCCATCCGCCGCCTCGTGGTATGGCTCCAGAGCCGCAAAGGCCTCCCGGATCAGCCGGTCAGCATCCCGGCGGGACGCCTCGATCCCGAAGACCGCCGGCCAGGTCGCCTTGTCGCTGGCCACGTCCTTACCCGCCGTCTTGCCCAGGTGCTCTGAATCCTGAGTCATGTCGAGGATGTCGTCGACAATCTGGAAAGCCAGTCCTGCCTTCGTCCCAAACTCCGTCAACCGCTTCTGATCCCCGGCATCTGTCCCGGCAAACACTCCTCCCGCCACAATGCTCACCCGGATCAGCGCCCCGGTCTTCGCCCGATGGATCGCCGCGACCATCTCCGCCGTTGGTTTGCGGTGTTCGCCTTCGAGGTCCAGCACCTGCCCCCCGATCATTCCCTCCACCGTGCCGGTCGCCTCGGCAACCAGCCCAACGATGCGAATGGCCCGATCCGGCGCGCACCGCAGGCTCGCCAGCGTCTCGTAGGCCAGCGTCTGCAGCGCATCCCCTGCAAGGATCGCAATCGCCTCGCCAAAGGCCACATGGCAGGTTGGCTTGCCCCGGCGCAGATCGTCGTTGTCCAGCGCGGGCAGGTCATCGTGGATGAGCGAGTAGGTGTGCAGCATCTCAATGGCCGCGCCCAGATCCTCAATACCCTCCGGCAGTTCGCCCCGGTTCACCATGCGCGCCGATTCCATGGCCAGCACCGGGCGCAGCCGCTTGCCGCCCGCGAAGACGCTGTGGCGCATTGCTCCATGGATGGACGCAGGCACCTGCGTGACGGGCGGCAGCAGCCTCTCCAGAGCGCGATCCGTCCGCTCCACGCCCTCGCGCAAAATCTGTTGAACGTCGGCCTGCATGGTAGTCCCGGACGAGCTTTCCCGGGGGGAAGTTTCGATCATGGTACCGGATTCCCTTTCCTGCGCCTTTCGATCCAGTTCCATGCCAGTGTAACGGCCAGGCCGCAGAGCGAGAGAACAATCCCCGCCCATTGGTCACCGGTCGTACGCCAGGTCACATCGATATGGTTCGACCCTGGCTCAACCGGAACGGCCATGTCTCCATCGGTGTCCCGGGTCACGTCCTTAACCTCCGCGCCGTTCCGCTTCACACGCCATGCCGGATAAGCCGTCAGCCGCAGCACGGCGTAGCCTGCGGAGGGACTCGTCACGTCCGCCGACATGTGCTCCGTCTGCCAGCGGCCGATCCTGACATGCGCCGGGATTTGCAACGCGTGGTCCGGGGGGGGCGGCCAGCCGCGGTTCTTCTGCAAGGCTGCCCGATTCACCACCCACACCGGGCCGCTGGGCTGGTCGAAATTGCCCGGCGCGATCCCCACTTCTTCATCGAAATCCAAACCCGGCAGCGTGTATTCGTCGGTTCCCTCAAATCCCTTGCTCTGCATCGTCTGGATTTGAGCCGCGACATTGTCCTCTTCGTCGCAAGCCTGCCAGAATACCGGCGATGCCAGTCCCGCCATGCCGGCCGCGACCAGCAGCATTACCAGCGCCCGCACTGCAATTCCTCTCCGCGTCGGCGGCTCCGAAGGCAGCACCAGCGCGAACAGCACTGCGAAGATCATCCCCAGCACCAGCATCCATCGCCACGGAAACTGGAGGAACTCCAGCTTTGGCACAGCGTGCCAGACAAAACCGCTCCACCGGAACTGCAGCGCACAGACCAACGTCCCCATAATCACCAGCGGTAGCCACAATGAGTTCTTCTGCCTCCGCCGTCGCGAGAGCCACGCCGCCGCCACCGCTCCGCCGGTTAGCGCCACCACGATCCAGGACGCCTCCCGCAGCACCTGGTTGTGATACGTCAGGTCAAAAATGTCCTGGTTGCTCAGACCCTCTCCGGCGATGCGTACGTACCCGAACAGAAAACTGTCCTCGACCCGCATCAGCGGCCCCAGAGCCAGCCTGATCTGCACCCAGCGCTGCTCGTAGATCGCCGGAACCAGCCAGAATGCTGCCAGCGCCAGCCCCAGCGCGACTCCGGCCGCGGCGCGCGCCGCCACTTTCCACGAGCGTTGCTGCATGGCCGCCACTAGCACCAGCACCGCCAGCATGTAACATCCCATCACCGCCGCCGGGGCATTCGTCAGCCAGATCGCCGCCACGGTCAGCGCCAGCGGAACCAGCGATCGCCCGGCGCGCATTCCGTAGAGCACGAGGAGCGGAATCCAGATCGCCGCCATCAACTCCGCCATCGCCCCTCGTTCGTAGGCAAGAAACATCATGTACGGATTCACGACATAAAGACATGCGCCAATCGCCGCGTTGTCCTCGCCGGCCCACTCTCGCGCCATCGCGCGGAAACTCCACGCCGCTCCCAGCAGGCAGACCAGCGTGAACAGCAGCGGCGTCCAGTTCCACGGCAGCACGGAGCCAAGCGCGGCTCCCAGGAAGCGGCTCAGCGGCGGATAGAAGACGAACCGCGGCTCTCCGGCCAGGTAATTCGGCGAAGCCGCCCAGTGCGGATACGGCACGCCCTGCCGCCAGCTCCGCGCCACCTCCAGCCAGTTCTGCAGATGGAAGTCGAAGTCCTGCCCGCACGACGGTCCGCGCCACGCCAACGGCAATACCGCGATTCCGATCACCGCCAGCAGCAGCGAACGCCGGCGGTACGCGCGTGTCGCCTCGCTCGAGAGTGTTGCCGGAAACCGAAAGGAGATTTTCACGCGGCGAACTCGTTACGGCTCCAGCCTCAGCGTATGCACCGTTGCGGCCGCGACGGCGCCATCGGTGTACGGCCACGGGAATGTCTTGCCGCCATACCAGTACGGCCACTGGTCCCGGTAGTAGGGGCTCAACGGGTCGCCCGACTCGCCCATCAGGATGGTGTTCGTTGCTCCATCGATGTTGCTCCAGTCCATCGTGAAGCGCTGTGAGGCCCCGAAGATGCGCGCCGCGTCCGGAACCGTGGACGTGTCTCCGGCCTGCGGCTGCGGACCCGTGCCCGTCCAGTTCCTGAACCAGGGCAGCAAATGATACAGCGGATGCTCCACGTCCACCGGATGCGACTCCCCATAGCGCCACGTCGCCAGATCCGTTGGAGCGTGCCCATGGGCCAGCCCCTGACGCACTATGTCCGCCAGAAAGTCATCCCATGTTGCGTACTGAGACGGCAGCCACCCCGCCGGTTCCCTGATCAGGATCTGCTCGCCGGCGTACAGGCTTTCAGCCCACCTGTAGAGCCGCCACGAGTCGCCGAGCTTCGGCTGCAGCAGCATCGGCCAGAAATCCTCCCTCGCCGCATCCACAATCGCAGCGGGCGCCGAATCGACCGTCACCGTCCCATCCCACGACCGCATCAGGTCCGCGGCCTGCCGCAGCTGCGCATCCACGTGGCTCGCGTGATCGATGCCGTAGGCCAGCCGCTGTGCGATCTCCTGATCGACCTCCGAGTACACGTCCGTCTGCAGCCGCAGCATGTCCTGGGGCGTCAGCTTCGTTTTCGGTTCCAGCCATTTCCAGATCCGCTCGTTGCGGTACGGATCGGCCCACTCCAGCGTCAGCGGAGTCGCGTAGCCGTCCGGTGTGATCCGCGCATTCGCGGTCGCCAGCACGCCGTCCGCCGGATCAAACGCCGTGGGCAGCGCTTCGAAGGGGATGTATTCCTGCCACTCGTGCTGCTCGTCGGCGATGGGGACGCCCGCAAGGCCGCCTGGACGGTTCGGAATCAGCCCCACAGCCTGGTAGCCGATGTGTCCCTGGTCGTCCGCGTACACGACGTTCTGCGTCGGTCCCCACCACTGCATCATGGCGTTGCGGAAGTCCGTCCAGTTCGCCGCCGTGTCCAGCGCCAGAAGCGGAAAGCCGCTCGCCTTCGGATCGTACAGCGCCCACTTCAGCGCCAGTGTGCGCGTCTCCCCCTGGATCAGCGGCGAGATCACCAGGCCATGCCCGGTCCGCCGCACATCGACGGTAACGTCGCTGCCAAAGAGCACGTGGATTGTTTCCTGCTCATGCTCGATCGGGTGCCAGGCACCACTCGCATCCTTGTACTCGTCCTGCCCGTTCACGGTCTCCACATACACGTCCTGCGTGTCCCCATAGAGCGCCGTGAAACCCCACGCAATGTGGTCGTTGTGTCCGGCGATCACCATGGGGATCCCCGGGACGGTCAGTCCTGACGCATGGAAGCCCGGCGCCTTCAGGTCGTTCTCGTACCAGATATCCGGAATCTGATGATCGAGGTGCATATCGTTTGAGAGCAGCGGCTTCCCGCTCGCCGTACGCGACCCGCTCACCACCCACTCATTCGATCCGGCATCGCAGCCGAGACAAGTGCCTGCGTCCCCACCTGTCAGCCGCTCCAGATCCAACAGCCCGGGTTCCAGCTTTCCCGTCTGGGACTCGTCAAGCGGGACATCCGGCATAACCTGATTCGGCGCGGTGATTGGCACTTCGTTGGTGACCGGAGGCCGGTCCCGCCACGATCCCGTCGGATATAGATCCGCCGCCAGCGTTGGCCCCAGACGCCGCGTGATGTACTCCCGCGCCATCTTGTCCGGCCAGTGCTGGTCGAGGATCTGCTCCATGTCCATGACCACCAGCATGGAGTCCACCGGCTGCCATGGCTGCGGGCGGTACATCAGCAGCCGAAACTCCGCCGGTAGTCGGTCCTGGTGCGATGCGATATACGCATTCACGCCATGCGCGTAATCCTCGAAATAGTGCCGATTCCGCTCGTCGAGGCTCGCCGTGAGCCGCTCTGCCGTCGAGCGGATCGCCAGCATGCGCTGCATGCGATCGTGCTCGACCAGCTTCGGGCCCAGAATCTCCGCGACCTCGCCGGCAGCCATGCGCCGCTCCATGTCCAGTTCCCAGAGCCGGTCCTGCGCCGTCACGTAGCCCTGCGCAAACATCAGGTCGTCGAGGTTGGCGGCCTCGATATGCGGAATGCCGTGCTGATCGCGGCGAATGGTGACAGGCGCAGTGAGTCCAGGCGTGAGCTGTCGCCCATCGATCTCCGGCAGCGACGACTGCATCTTGTGTTTCAGCCAGATGCCCGCTGTGAGCACCAGCCCAGCCAAAGCCAGCGCCGCCAGAAAGATCACAACCGCAAAGAAGCGCAGCGCCGGATGTCCGGCTTCATCTTCAACGTCTACGTTTCGTCCAAGACCCATCCGGCATCATTGTCTCAAACCGTCCAATGAAAACGGCCCCAGCAGCGATCGTGAATCACGGTCGACACTGAGGCCGCTTGCTGCCGCCTGTCTGCAATCCACTACCGGCTGCCCTGCTGGCTGGCCGGCGGCACGATGCCGTTCATACGGAGATATTCAACGAGCTGGCCGTAGTGATCCATCATGTGAGCCATTCCGTATGCCGCCAACGACACGCGCGTGAGTTTCATCTGCGGCGGTCCGGGGACGCTCATCAACGCGTTCTCCGGGGTAATGCTGTTGATCGCCGCGCGGTAGAAGCTGAACGAGTCCTTCAGCGCCTTCACAATGTCATCCTTCGACTTCAGCGCTTCGATGGTGTTTCTGTCCACGGCGCCGGGAACGCCCAGCCTGCCGAGCAGAAGGTAGTTCGCCTCAGTCACATGCTTGACCTGCTGGCCGAAGGTGCGCACGCCCTTGTAGTTCCCCGCGCTTTCCGGCGGCGCGAAATCGTATTTGTCGGCGGGCATGGCTTCTGCCAGGCCAACGAACTCCTGCTCATAATTGCTCAGCAGGGCATTCAGAGAATCCGCCGGGGCGATTGGGGCCGGCGTAAACGCCTTCTGCGCGTTCGCTGCTCCTCCGCCCTGCTGGGCGCACACCAGAACCGGTACCACGAGCGCCAAACTCAGCCCCGCACCCATGAATCTGCGCAGATGCATAGCCAATCTCCTTGCAGCGGCTTTTGCCGCAGCAAGGAGGCTACCAGAAAGTCCGCAAACACATGTCAAGAAACCGGTGAACTTTGTGACGAGCGGCGCGCCCATTGGCTGCGGGCTAACGGCCTTTCGGATGAAAGTTGCAGCGTCCTCGATAATAGAAGCATGGAGTCCCTGGTCTCCCGCGCCGATCTCGAATCACTCCTCGCCACCCTGGAGCGTCAGACCGTCGATCCGCGCGCCGGACTGTTCGGGCCGAACTCCATCACCTGGAAGATCAGTCGCGAGTCGGCCCTCTTCCTCGGCTCCGGACGCGCCGCTCTGCTGCAGCTTGCGCATCCGTGGGTTGCTGCAGCCATTGCCGAACACTCCACCGTCCTCAACAACCCGGTTGCGCGTTTCCACAACACCTTCCGCATCGTCTTCGCCATGATCTTCGGCAGCCGCGACCAGGCCTTCGCCGCCGCTCGCCATCTGCACACCCTCCACACCCACATTCGCGGCGAGTTGCCGGAAGCGGTCGCAGGCTGGCCGCATCATGCACATTACGAGGCGAACGAGCTGGCCGCCTTGTGCTGGGTTTTCGGCACACTGATCGAAGGCGCCGTTCTCGCCTATGAATCCGTTCTCCCGCTCACGGCGATGGAACGCGAGCAGTACTACCAGGAGAGCCGCACGCTCGCTGCGCTCTTCGGCATCCCGTCGTCCGCTCTGCCGGCCGACTGGGCGGCGTTTACCGAGCACAACCGCAGCATGCACGAATCGGATGTGCTCGGCGTCAACGCGAAAGCGCGCGCGATGGGCGAGGCCATCCTCTCCGGAGCCGGTTCCTGGATTCACCCGCCGCGCTGGTATGGCGCTCTTACCGCCGCGTGGATGCCGCCCCGCCTGCGTGACGAATTCGGACTGCAGACGAACGATCGCGTGCTAACTCGCGCGGTCCGCTGGCTCCCTTGCTTCTACACTGCTCTGCCGGCCACGCTCCGCTTTGTCGGTCCCTATCATGAAGCGCTGGCGCGGCTGCGCGGCCGCGACGAGAACTGGCTCACCCGCCGCAACAACACATTCTGGATCGGCGAGCCGCTGCTGCCGTTCCGTTCGCGCTGACTGAACCAATCTGCCGCCTCGTCTGCCTGCGCCGGAAGCCGCGTTGTACTATCGGATGTTGCTCCACCTTCAGCGAGCCCGACTTCGATGACGCAGCCTCTTAACTCGGTTCGCGCGCCGCGCGGGAACACCCGAACGGCCCGCGGCTGGATCCAGGAAGCTGCAAAGCGCATGCTGATGAACAACCTGGATCCCGAGGTAGCCGAGAAGCCGGCGGAGCTGATCGTCTACGGCGGACGGGGCAAGGCCGCCCGCAACTGGGAAGCCTTCCATCGCATCGTCGCCACCCTCGACCGTCTCGAAAACAATCAGACGCTGCTCATCCAGTCCGGCAAGCCCGTCGCCGTGCTCGAGACCCAGCCGCTTGCGCCGCGTGTGCTCATCGCCAACTCCAACCTGGTGCCGCACTGGGCCACCTGGAAGGAGTTCGATCGCCTCGACCAGGCCGGTCTCATGATGTACGGCCAAATGACCGCTGGTTCCTGGATTTATATCGGCACCCAAGGCATTCTGCAGGGCACCTACGAGACCTTCCAGGGGGCCGCCGATCGCCACTTCAATCAATCGCTTGCCGGGACGATCACGGTCACGGCCGGACTCGGCGGCATGGGTGGGGCGCAGCCACTCGCTGTCAAACTGGCCGGCGGCGTCAGCATTTGTGTCGAAATCGATCCGCACCGCATCGAGCGCCGTCTGGAAACGCGCTACCTCGACAAGGCCACGACATCGCTCGATGAGGCGCTCTCGCTCGCGCAGCAGGCCAAGGCCGCGCGCCATGCCGTTTCCATCGGTCTGATGGGCAACGCCGCCGAAATCCTGCCGCACATGGTTGAGATCGGCTTCACTCCCGACCTTGTCACCGATCAAACCAGCGCCCATGATCCGCTCTGGGGATACATCCCCATCGCCCGCGCCGATGAGGATCTGAACACCTTTCGCGCCAAAGACCCCGACGGCTACACCCGCCGCGTGCAAACCTCCATCGCCACCCATGTCCGCGCCATCCTTACCATGCAGCAGCGTGGCGCCGTGGCCTTCGACTACGGCAACAATCTGCGCGCGCAGGCGCAGCTCGCCGGCGTCACCGAAGCGTTCTCCTATCCCGGCTTTGTGCCCGCCTTTATCCGCGATTCGTTCTGCGAAGGTCGCGGCCCCTTCCGCTGGGTGGCGCTCTCCGGCGATCCCGCCGACATTTTCGCAACGGACCAGGCGCTTCTCCAGCTTTTTCCTGAGGATCAGCGCCTCCATCGCTGGCTCAGCTACGCCGCTGATCAAATCGCCTTCCAGGGCCTGCCGGCCCGAATCTGCTGGCTTGGATACGGTCAGCGCGACCGCGCCGGCCTGCTCTTCAACCAGATGGTGCGCGACGGCCGTCTCAAAGCGCCGATCGTGATCGGCCGCGACCACCTCGACGCCGGCTCGGTTGCCAGCCCCTACCGTGAAACCGAGGCCATGCGCGATGGCTCCGATGCCGTCTCGGACTGGCCGCTGCTCAACTTTGCCACCGCCATCGCAAGCGGCGCGGCGTGGGCCAGCTTCCACCATGGCGGCGGCGTCGGCATGGGTTACAGCCAGCATGCCGGCCTGGTCGCCGTCGCCGACGGCAGCGACGAAGCCGAGCAGCGCCTCCGCCTGTGCCTGCGCAACGACCCCGCCCTGGGCGTCGTGCGCCACGCAGATGCCGGCTACGAAAAGGCCATAGCGATCGCAAAAGAACGCTGCCTCGACCTGCCCAGCCTCGGATGAAGCGATGAAAGCTGACCTGCTCGTTACCGGGATATCCCAGCTGGTTACGCCAGAGGGGCCTGGCCCAAAACGTGGCGGTGATATGCGCTCGCTTCTCGGACTCGAGCACGTCGCAATGGCGATCTCTTCAGGGAACATTCAATGGATCGGGCCGCAGCATGAGTGGAGCGGTCAGGCTGCCAACAGCGTCGACGTCGGCCAACGCGCCGTCGTTCCCGGCCTCGTCGATCCACACACGCACGCCGTTTGGGCCGGAGATCGCCTCACCGACTTCGAAGCGCGCATTTCAGGCTGGAGCTATGAATCGATCCTTGCTGCAGGGGGCGGCATCTGGAGCACCATTCGCGCCACCGCCGCTGAATCCGAACAGAGACTCGTGAATCTTGCCGCGCCCCGGATTCAGTCGCTGCTGCGCTCCGGAGCCACCGTGATCGAAGTCAAATCCGGCTACGGATTCACCCCTGAGGCGGAGCTGGCCATGCTGCGCGCCATTCGCGCTCTCGCCGCGATCACGCCCGCAGCGATCATTCCTACTCTGCTCATCCACGTGCCGCCCCGCGAGTCTGCGGATCGTTCCGCCTATGTCGATGAAGTATGCGCGCATCTGCTCCCCTGCGTGGCCGCAGAGCGCCTCGCCCGCGCCGTCGATGTCTTCGTCGAAAAAGAAGCGTGGTCTCCCGCCGAGGCCGAACGCATCTTCGCCGCGGCACGTGAGCAAGGCCTCGCGATCAAGCTTCACACCGAACAATTTCACCGCATCGGCGGGCTGGAACTTGGCCTGCGCCTGGACGCTCTCAGCGTCGATCATCTGGAAGCCTGTAGCCCCGAACAGATCGGCTCGATGCGCTCCAGCCCGACGATCGCCACCATCCTGCCGGGTGTTTCGCTGCATCTCGGCCTGCCGCCCGCGCCCGGTCGCGCGCTGATCGACGCCGGAGCCGCCGTCGCCGTCGGCACCGATCTCAACCCCGGCTCAAGCCCGCTGTTCTCCACTGCCGCTGCGCTCGCGCTTGCGGTGCGACTCAACGGACTCACCGCGCAGGAGGCCCTCACCGCGGGAACTATCAACGCGGCCTGCGCGCTCGGCCTGCAGGATCGCGGGCGCCTCGAGCCTGGATGCCCCGCCGACTTCCTCGTCCTGCACAGCTCCGACTGGCGCGACCTGGTCTACATCCTCGGGGCGAATCCCGTGCGCGAAGTCTGGATCGCCGGCGAAAGGATCGCCGCATGACCACGCATTACCGTCCCGCGCTCCTCTATGCCGGCGGACGCTTCGTGCCCAACGCCACCCTCTCCGTCGACGAAGCAGGCCGCGTTCTCGCTTCTGCCGAACCTTCGCCTTCCGACACTTCCTTCGATCTCCCCGGCAAGGCGCTCCTTCCCGGATTCGTCAACGCGCACTCGCACGCTTTTCAGCGCCTTATTCGCGGCAAAGCTGAATCCCGCGTAACCAGCGGCAAGGATTTCTGGTCGTGGCGCAACACCATGTATCACGCCGCCGCACACCTCGAGCCACAGGACGTCTACGACGTCGCACGCATGGCGTTCCTCGAAATGGCGGGTGCCGGAACCACAACCGTGGGTGAATTTCATTACCTGCACACCGCGCCCGACGGCAATCCTTACGACGACCCCAACCTGCTCGCGAAGCAGGTCATCGCCGCCGCGCAGTCGATGGGCATCCGCATCGTTCTGCTGCGCGCCGCGTATCTGCGCTCCGGATTTCAGGTCCCCCGTGACCCCGGCCAGGCGCGTTTCTTCGAAACCAGAGCCGCCTTCCTTGCCGCCCTGGAGTCGCTGCTGCACGACTACCCCGCACCCACGCCACTGTTCCAGCCTGGAGTCGCTCCGCACAGCATCCGCGCCGTGCCGCTCGAAGACCTGCGCGAGATTGCCGCCGCGGCGAGACAACACAACCTCCCGCTGCACATGCACATGGCCGAGCAGGTGAGCGAAAACCAGGCATGCC
>DATGJK010000298.1:0-6936 GCA_035295245.1 Acidobacteriaceae bacterium | reverse complement strand
TCCATGTGCGCGACGTCGGCGAAGGCCGCGCCAACGGCTTCCTCCGCGATCAATTCTGGATCTGCACCAACCTCGCCTCCGCCCCGCTCTGGATCGCCGGCCTCGTCGGCTTCTTCTTCAGCCGCCGTTACCGCGTGCTTGGCTGGATGGCCCTCGTCCCCGTTGCGCTCTTTTTCCTCAGCAAAGGCCGCGGCTACTACACCGCCGGCGTTTATCCCATGCTCATGGCCATGGGCGGCGTTCAGGCCGAGCGCTGGCTGCCAAAACTGAAAACCGGCTGGCGTTACGCCATCGAAGGCATCTTCTTCGCTGCCGTCGCGCTCGCCGGCGCGTACATGTCCGCCGTCATCCTCCCCATTGCCTCAAGCGGCCCGCTCATGCGCTTCGCCTTCGCCAACAATGGCGACCTGCGCGAAGAAACCGGCTGGGAGCAAATCGTTCAGACCGTCGCCTCCATTCGCGACTCGCTGCCGCCCGACCAGCGCGCCAGTGTCGGCATCCTCGTCGGCAATTACGGCGAAGCCGGAGCCATCGAGATCCTCGGCCCCGCCTACCACCTGCCGCCACCGATCAGCGGAACCAACTCCGCCTGGTATCGTGGCTATCCCTCGCCGCCGCCCACGACTCTCATCGTCCTCGGCTGGGACCTCGACGACGCCGACGATGTCTTCACCGGCTGCCGCCTCGCCGGTCACGTCGTCAATCCCCTGGGCCTGCGCAACGAGGAGAGCGTCGACCACCCCAACATCTTCGTCTGCGGCCCGCCGCGCCAGCCCTGGCCCGAATTCTGGAGCCACTTCCAGCGTTTCGGATGACCCCGGCCCACCCTCTCATCCCCTCCTTCCGCCCCGGGCCGCTGTGCTACGCTCAAGCTTCGGAGCGGATCGCGGCCCGCGAACATCCACTCTGCTGAACCTATGCCTCTGACCACCATCGATTCAGCCGCCAAGCGGGGCGCGCTGGCGGTTCAGGATTACGCCCAGCTCTCCGGGCGCGCGCTCGGCAATCTCTTCCGCAAGCCGTTTTACGGCGCCGACCTCGCCCAGCAGGCCGACATCATCGGTGTCGGCTCCCTGCCCATTGTCGTCCTCACGGGATTCTTCCTCGGCGGCGCGCTCGCCATGCAGTCCGCCTCCACCCTCACCCAGTTCGGCGCCACTGCCTTTACCGGCCAGCTCGTCAGCTTCTCCATGATCAAGGAGATCGGCCCCGTCGTCACCGCCCTCATGGTCTCCGGCCGCAACGCTTCCGGCATGGCCAGCGAGCTCGGCTCCATGATCGTCACCGAGCAGATCGACGCCATGCGCGCCCTCGGCACCGATCCCCTCAAAAAGCTGGTGATGCCCCGTGTCGTCGCCACCACCGTCATGCTCTTCTTCCTCACCATCCTCGCCGACGCGGTCGGCATTCTCGGTGGCGGCCTCGTCGCCGTCTTCATGCTCGGGCAGGATGGCTCCCAGTACTTCCATACCGCCTATCAGTCGCTGCAGTATCCCGACATCGTCCAGGGACTGATCAAGCCGCTCTTCTTCGGCTTCATCCTCGCCACCATCGGCTGCTTTTACGGCATGCGGACGCGCGGCGGCACCCAGGGCGTCGGTCGCTCCACTACCCAGGCCGTCGTCGTCGCCTCCGTCCTCATCATCGCCACCGACTTCATCATCATCCGCTTCATGCTCGACCTCTTCGGCAGGTAACGATGACCGGCGGCTTCCAACCCACTCCCGAACCTCAGGCCCGGCCCCTCCAGCCGGTCCCGCCGGTCGCGCCCTCCACGCAGTCTGAGCCTGTTGTCGTTTTTGAGGACGTCTCCATCGGCTTCGGCCGCGAGCCGCTCCTTGAAGGCCTCTCCTTCGCCGTGCGCCAGGGCGAAACGCGCATTCTCCTCGGACCCGCCGGCGTCGGCAAAAGCGTCCTGCTCAAGCTGGTCAACGGACTGATCCGGCCCGACTCCGGCCGCATCTTCGTCTTCGGCAACGAAATCAGCGCCATGCGCGAAGACGATCTCTTTGAGATCCGCGGATCCATCGGCACCGTTTTCCAGGAAGGCGCCCTCTTCGACTCCCTCACCGTCCACGACAACGTCGGCTACCGCCTGATGGAAGAGCACCTGCCCGACGACGAGATCACGCGCCGCGTCACCGAGGCCCTGCGCTTCGTCGAGCTCGAGCACACCCTGACCAAGTTCCCGTCGGAGCTCTCCGGAGGCATGCGTCGCCGCGTCGCCATCGCCCGCGCCATCGTCACCAACCCAAAGCTCATCCTCTACGACTCGCCCACCGCTGGCCTCGACCCCATCACCTCCACCACCATCATCGAGCTGGTCATGAAGCAGCGCGACGTCTCCCACACCACCTCGCTGGTCGTCACCCACCGCCTGCAGGACGCCTTCGTCCTCGCCACCCACCGCTTCAGCCGCTCAAAAAACACCATGGAGCCGCTCCCGCCCCGTCAGATCGACCCGCATACCAGCTTCCTGATGCTCTACCAGGGCAGGCTCATCTTCGACGGCACCACCGCCGAGCTCGTCCACTCCGACGACCCGCTCATCCGCTCGTATCTCAGCTAGAAATGAGAGAAGGCAATACGGCACTCTGCGCTATGCAGAGCCGCTAGCTCAGAAACTTCAGCCGCGCCCGGATCCCGTCCAGAAGGATCTCCAGATACGCCGCGTCGGCCCGGGTCAACTGCAGCGAATCCTGCCTCTGAAGAAGCTCCGCATACGCCTGCGCGCCCGTCTCCACGGCCAGCGCACATACCTCAAGGCCGTCCCGCCGGCTGACCTCGTCGAGGTCGCTCGAGATGCGCGAGGCATCGTGAACGAATTGATTGATTCTTTCCTGCATGGAGGAGGTCACTTCTTCCGGGGAACTCTCCCAGTATGGCCATACTCCCCCGCATCGGCTTGTGACGCATCTCACACCGCCGGCTGGTTCCACCATGGCAGGCGACGGCCTGCTGGTCGCGCCCCCGCCTCTGGATTTAAAAGGACGCGGCTTCAGCCCCCAAGGCTCATCCCAGCCTCACCGGCTCTTCGCCCGCTTGCCGCGCGACCGGTCCTCGCTGCCCTCAAGCAGGCTGATCGACTCGCTCACCTGATTCTGGAAATAGCGGCGCATCACGTCGAGCAGTTCGAAGATCAGTGGGTCGCGAACCGAATAGAACACCTGATTGCCCGATTTGCGAGCCGTTACGATCTGCCGCGCGCGCATGATCGCCAAATGCTGCGACACATTCGATTGCTCCACCGCCAGGCGATTCACGATGTCGCCGACCGTTAGTTCGCCGTCTCTCAGCTCGTCGAGAACGGCAATGCGGGTGGGATTGGCCAGCGCCTGGAAAATCTCGGTTTTGAATTGACGCAGAGAGTCGGGCATTGTGCCCAATTATCACCCAAATGACGATGCCCCGGCTCATCGGCCGGGGCACTCGCCATCCATACCATCGCTTACCGCGGAACGACCACCTGGAAAATCACGCCGTCACGGTTGGCCATCACGTACTGACCATCCATTTCGCGCCACTCGTAGCCGCGCGGCGGACGCCGCAGATGCCGCGCCTGCCAGTCGTCAATGCGCTGGCCGCGATCCCAGTCCTCATGCCGCATGTGGTGGCCCTTCCTCCAGTCATCGTGGCGGACGTACTGATCGTGGTGGTACTGGTCGTGGTGCTCCTGATCATCGTGGTGCTCCTGCGCGATGGCTGCGCCGCTCACAAGGCCAAGCGCAAGCGTGCCGACCGCAACCATATTCATCACTCGTCTCATAGCTTCTCCTGTCGAACCGTCATCAAGGGCCCGGCTCACCATATCAGAAACCTTGGATGCACCGAGGAGGCCACCTGACCGGCCACAGCTGACATCTTCAGCCGCTACAAAGCCAGGAATGTCGCCGCCACCGACACGAACACCATGCCCGCTCCGTACGATACGAACCGCAGACCGGATCGGTCGTCATCCTCAAGGACTGCAAAGCCGAGCCACAACGCGCCGATGCCCACAGCGAGACCGACGACACGAACCCACAACCAGGCAGTAGCCAGCATATTGATTCCCCCTTGAGATGGGCCTCAGCAGCCGGCGCCTGGGGAAGAAAACTGGAGCCTGGGCCGGCAAGCGCCGGCCGTCTTCCCACCAAAGCAGCGCCGCATCTGCGGCCTCGATCGATAGGGATTGCGCCTGGCCGATCGTTACACCGAGCACATTGTGGAAGACGTTTCGCCTTTTCTTCGTCTATGCTGGAGCCATGGGCGAGATGCGCCGGGCCATCGCTCGCGAAAACGAGGAGAAGCAGCGGGACCGCTTCGCCTCCACTCTGGTCATCGCCGCAGCCATCATTGCCGCCGTCCGCCTCGCTCGCGACGACATCGGCAGCCCCAGCCCGAAAGTGCTCTGCGCCGTCGCCGACAGCGTCGCGCTGGCTCGGCTGATCCTCAGGCGAGTCGTCGGTGGATGACCCCCGCCCTCTCCATTTTCAGGAAAAGCGATCGGTCCGCGCCTTTTTCTGGACGAGCTTCGCAAAATCCCGCAGATCCATGCACGAGGAATGTTCCCCGGTCAGGCAGTATCCGTGCACCGCGAACCGCGCCCTCTCCAGATCGGGTTTCTCCTCGTCAGACAGCACCACTACGCCTGTGTCGAGACTCAGAATCGGCTGCCCGCACCTTTCGCAGACCGGTGGCCACGCGATGGACAGCTTGGGCATTCCTTATGATCGCCGGGCACTCCTTACGAATGCAGGGATGCGCGCAGCAGGCCCTTCGCACTGCGCCATCTCGCACCAATTTCGCTTTTGCCCCCGATGTTGCAGCCGCGAAACACCCTACGGAGAAGGCAAAATGGGCCGCCACCCTTGCGGGTGCAGGGGCTCCGGAGAAGATTTTCGTTTCAGGTCCTCCGGCGCGTACGAGTGCGTCTGCGCGCACGCCGGACACTGCAGGGACAGATGAAGCGCCGGGTCAGGATAGTCCGAGGGAAGACGCGGCGGCTCCGGACCCTCGAAATGCATGAGCAGCAGATGCGCGGGGCACCGGTCTGTCTTGCACAGCACGTAGAGATAAAAATGAGCCATCGCCCCCTCAGCAAATTTGGCGACCAGTATAGCCGGGTGTTCTTTGCCGGCAGGTCAGGAAACGCTGGATGCCCCGGCGCATGCCTGGTCGCCTCCCTTATCGGCCGCATCGCGCCGCTGATCCTCAAGATCGCCGATGGTCACGAGAAGCCACCGGCGCCGCTCCGCGGCGTGCTAATCGTCGGCCCCGAACTCGGCGCTGCCTCGGAGCCGCTTCACCGTCTTTTGCAGAACCTTGAGAAGGGAAGGAACAGGAAGCACAGAGCCAATGACCAACGTGCAAAATTGTGAAATGCCCGCCAGGAGCGAAAGTGTCAAGATATCCCACCGAGCCAGAGTCTCACGTCTCCCAAAATGGGTAGCAGGGCTCCCCGCACTGTGACATCCCTCACATCGAACTCCCTCGAAGCGAATGCAGACTCGATCACAGCGCGCGTATCAGGGGGACTGGAGTCATGGAGACCGGCAGCACACAGCGAACGATGGTCGACTCCGAAATGGCCGAGCACAGAATCATCGAGGGCAGAGTCGCCGTGATGGGCCCCGTGCTGGCGCATCGCATTGTGGACGACCTCGCGGAGATCATCGCCGAGTGCGAGTTGCTGCTGCCTTCACTGACGCCCGTGTATACGATATCCAAGCGTGTGCGCAATATCCGGCGGCTGGCCGGCCAGCTCGCACAGGATATCGCCCCCGATCCATCCAGTTAAGGGATCAGCGGGACCGGCTGGCGGTGCCCGTTCCGGAGCGGGGTTCAGCCCCTTCCGCTGGCTCGCGCGCCGACCCTTTTTTCCAGCGTGCAACGATCACCGGGTCGCAGACGTGCCTTCGTTCCTCTTCAGCCAGGGCGGTCTCCCAGGTCGAAGTGCAGACGGTCACGAAGCAGTATTTGCAGATGGAATCGGTCGTGCCGTCACGATTGGCACGATGAGCGAACTGATGATCCCGCGGGAAGACCACGGCGAGCCTCCGCCTTTCAGGTGGCCCGGTGATGCCCAACACGTGTCCGGGTTATGGAGCGTAACTCCCGCTCGCTCTTTCGGTCAAGCAACCGCAGCAGTGCAACGCGCCAACCTGCGCCACTATCGGCGGTTCGTGTAGAACTTCAGCCGGGCGCGCAGGTTGTCCAGCAGGGCGTCGAGCACAGCCGTCTCTTCCGGAGATGCAGGCAGGGATTGGCGACTGATGATCAGCGCCGCGTAGTCTTCCTCGGCTCGCTGCAGGGCCAGCAGAGTGATCTCGCGGTAGTCGCGGCTGCCAAGGGCATCCAGACGTGCGGCCACTTCCGTCGCCTGACCGATCAGCTGATTGACTGAGACGAACTGCACGCCCGGCCACCCCGTCTCATCATTCTGCCGAGCGCGGCCCATCGCCCCCGTGATCAACATCACAGGTGCAGCCGGTAAGGGGCCGGATTCGGGAGGCACCGATGGGATCGAAAGGCCAGCGAGGATATGTCAGAAGCGGACATACAGCTTGAATTGCCGCAGCATCCAAAATTATCGGGGAAGCAGTTTTGCGCTGAAGATCCCCATTACGCTCTCATACAAAACACCAACACGAAGGCGGTTTCGAGAGCAAAAGCTGCACTTGTTTCCAGGCCATGCCGGATCGATCTGCCACCCCCCGTGTGCTTGTTGTCGACGATGACAGGAACCTCGCCGATTCGCTGGTCTCCATCCTGAACAAGAGTGGTTTCGTGGCGTCGGCCGCGTACAGCGGGCGGGAAGCGATTCAGCATGCGGTGACGTTTCCTCCCGATTGCATCCTAATGGACGTGTTCATGGAGGGTATTGACGGAGTGGACGCTGCGATCGCGATTCGCGAAACGATTCCTCTCTGTGGCATCTTGCTGATTTCCGGATAC
>DATGJK010000297.1:0-7009 GCA_035295245.1 Acidobacteriaceae bacterium | reverse complement strand
GCTTCCACCGCATTCACGCGCGCAGCGCGCAACGCCGGCACCGCAGCTGCAATCACGGCTGCCATCAGAATCACCATCGCCGAAGACAGCAGCAGGAAAACGCCCGGCAGATGCACGTCGGCGACCAGACGCATAATGATGCGTGAGCAGATGAAGCCCACCACCACCCCTGTGCCCACACCGATACCGGCCATCGTGGCGCCCTCGCGCAACACTCCGGTGAGGATGTCGCGCGGCTGCGCGCCCAAAGCGATGCGGATGCCGAATTCGCGGATGCGTCCGCTGACCGAGAAGGCCAGCACGCCCGCAACACCGACGACGGAGATGAGCAGCGCCACCGCCGCGAATCCCCCAAAGACAATCGCGTTCAGGCGATTCGGCGTCAGCACCTCGGCGCGGATATCGCCCAGCGTGGCCGCGCGCTCCACCGGCTGATCCCCATTCATCTCGTGGATCGTTTGCGTGATGGCGGGAACCAGTGCATACGGATCGCCGTGGGCCCGCACGAAGAGGCGGCCGGCCCAGCCTTCCTGCGTGGTGGGCTGGTAGATCGTCATCGCCGGCTCGGGGATGATGTTCTCGTCGTCCACATCCGGCACCACCCCGATAATGCGGCGCGGGGAGTAGGCGATGCCGATGAATTTCATCACGCCGTCGGTCCAGTGCAGTTCGCGGCCGATGGCTTCCTGTCCGGGAAAGAGCGTGTTCGCCAGGCTCTGGCTGATGATGACCACGGGTTCTGATCCCTCGCGGTCCGTGTCACGAAAATCGCGGCCCTCGAGAAGCGGCATCCCCATGGTCGCGAAAAAATTCGGCGAGACGGAGCGGAACTTCGCCCGCGGATCATCTTCGCCATTCTTGCGGGTGGCGCCCTGCACGGCAAACTGGAAGCTGATGTTCAGGCCCTGCGAATCGCGCCACGGCACGCTGAACCCGGAGGCCACGCTCTCGACTCCCGGAATCGCAGCGACCCGCTGCTTCACGTCGCGGTCGAAGTCGCGGATCTGCTCCGGCGTGCGCCCGTACGAAACGACCGGCAGGTTGATCGCGAGCACGTTGGCGGACTCGTACGGCGGACGCATCTTCTCGAGCACATAGAGCGTCCGCATCAGCACCCCGGCACCCGCCAGCAGCAGGAACGAAGCCGCGATCTGTGTGACGGCAAAAACGCGCAGGCGGCGGTTGCCGCTTCCGGTGATGCGCGTTCCGGCGCTCGCGAGTCCAAGCCCGCGCGTGACCTCGGCTCCGGGCAGCCGTGGAATATAGGCGAGAAAAACCGCGGCGATCAGCGCCAACCCAATGCCGAACCAGACGAGGCTGAAGTCGAGCTTCAGCCCATCGGCCCGCACCGAGAATCGCGCAGCATATTTGCCGAGGATGCTGACCATGGGCACGGCGAGCGCAATGGCCGCCACCACGCCGCTCCCGCAGAGCACCAGGCTTTCCGCCAGCAGGGAGCGCCGCAGCGCCGTCCGGCTCGCCCCCAGGGCCGTTCGCACGGCCAGTTCCGACTCGCGCCGCACCGTGCGCGCCAGCACCAGGTTCGCGACGTTCGAGCAGGCAATAATGAACAGCAGCGCCGACGCGGCGAAAAGAACCCACAGCACGGTGTTGGCGCGCGCATTGATCTGGTCGTGCATCCGCGTGACGTCGATCCGGTAGTGATCCTCAGACCGGTAGACCTCAGGATGCGAGGCGGTCATGGCGGCGTAGGTGGTGCGCAGTTCCGCTCGCGCCTGCTCGAGCGTCGCTCCCGGCGCAAGGCGGCCGAAGACCTCCGTCATCCGGTGTTCGCGGCCGGTGACCATGGTGGCGGATAGGTGATGAGGGCTGGTCACGACGTTCGCGATGATCTCCGTCTCGACCGGATAAGGCACCGAGGGCTCAAGTACCCCAACAATGGTCGCGGCGCGCGAGCCCGCGAAGCTCTCGAGACGGACTTGCTTGCCGAGAACCGTGGGATCGGAATGCAGCGACGAGGACCAGAACTTGTAGGTCAGCACCACTGCGCCGGGCGCGTTCGGACCATCGTCCGAGGGACCCAGCAGCCGCCCCAGCACAGGACGCAGCCCCATCACCTGAAAATAATTACCGTCGACGACGCCAGCGGGAATCTCGCGTGGCGTGCCCAGACCGATGATGGTGAAACTGATCTCGGAAAACGTGCCGAGCTTCGTGATCGATTTCAGGTTCTTGCCGATGTCATCGATCTCCGGAACCGAAAAGGTTGCGTTTGTCTCGTGAATGCCGGGAGCGCTCTGCCGGATGTAGAGCAGCCGGTCCTCGTCGCGGTTGGCAAGCGGCCGCAGCAGCACCGCGCGCACCACGCTGAAGATGGCAGCGTTGCCGCCAATGCCCAGCGCCAGCGTCAGGGCCACGGTGATCCAGAGAGCGCGCACGCGCGCCAGGGAGCGCACAGCAACCTTCAGGTCGCGAAGGAAAGACATGATCCCCTCCGTTCAGGAGCAGTGGAGAATGCGGGTGGCCTGGGGTTCCGCCATGATAACTGGGGAGCGGAGCCCTTGACAGCATACATACGTTGATATCAATCTAATGGAGAGATGTCAAGCCCAGTTCCCTTCGCGACTACCTGCAAGATTCGCGACGCCTGCCTCTGCCTCCATGTGCAGCGGGCAGCGCGAGCCCTGGCGCGGCGCTTCGATGAAGCCCTGCGCCCCGTGGGTCTGACCAACGGCCAGTTTTCCCTGCTGATGTCGCTCAACCGACCTGAACCGCCAGGCATGGGTCCTGTGGCCTCCCTGCTGGCCATGGATCGCACCACGCTGACGGCCGCCCTGAAGCCGCTCGAACGTCGCGGGCTGGTGCGGATCACCACCGACCCCAAAGACCGCCGTGGCCGCCTGCTGCACCTCACCCCCCGGGGCCTGGAGCTGCTCGCGTCTGCAGTGCCCATTTGGGAGAAAACCCATCGGGCGGTGGAGGCGGGGCTCAGCGATGTGGAGGGTCTGCGCGGAGACTTGCGAGCTTTGTCCCGACCTGACCCGGACCCATCTCTGGCTCAATAATCGGTTCCGTTCTGCCTATCAACCCTTTGCGAAATAATGGTGCGATGGGTTCAGGCGCGCAGCAGCTGTTCTTCGGCATCGATTTTGGAACGACGAACAGCGCCGTGGCCATGCTGCAGCCCGGCAGAGACGTTCAACTCGCCCGCTTCTTCTTTCGCGGTGAAGAGATTCCGTCGTGTCGATCGGTACTGTACTTCGAACAATCGAAGACTGCGAGCGGTCTGCGCCGCGTACACGGCTACTCCGGCCCTGAAGCCATCGAGCGGTACCTCGATGCCGAGGAAAAGGGCCGTCTGGTTCAGTCGCTCAAGTCGCATCTGTCCAGCAGGTCCCTTACCGGAACCGAAATCTTCGGCCGCCGTCACCGACTCGAAGAATTAGTCATGCGCATCGTCAGCGACCTGCGCAAAAGGGCCGAGGAACAGTTCGGGCATCCCGTCCGGCGCGTCACCGTGGGGCGGCCGGTACGCTTTGTCGGAGCCGAATCCGAGGATGAGGACGACTTCGCTGTCTCTCGCCTGCGCGACGCCTTCATGGCTGCAGGATTCGAAGACGTGGAGTTCGAGCTGGAGCCAATCGCTGCGGCGCTCGCCTATGAAGCCACACTGGATCGAGACGAACTGATCCTGATCGGCGACTTCGGCGGCGGTACCAGCGACTTTTCGCTCCTGCGCGTCGGGCCGGAAGTGCGGCGGCGCGGACGGCGGCCCGAGGATCTGCTCGGCAACAGCGGCGTCGGTCTCGCCGGCGATGCCTTCGATGCGCGGATCGTCCGCAAGCTCGTCTCACCAGCCCTGGGCTCAGAATCCGAGGCGCGCTCCCTCAACAAGATTCTTCCCGCGGTGCCGGCGTGGATCTACGCGCACCTCGAGCGCTGGCACTATCTCTCGTTTCTGCGCACCAACAATGTTCGCGAGATTCTGAAGAGCGCGCGCATACGCGCACTCGAACCGGAGAAAATCGAGGCGCTCATCGCAGTGATCGAAGGCGACCTCGGATACCAGCTGCACCAGGCCGTTCAGAAAGTGAAGTTCGAGTTGTCGCACAGCGATTCCGCCGAGTTCCGCTTCCGCGACGGCGTATCTGGCGCATCGACGGTGGACCTCCGCATTCCGCTGACGCGTGCCCAGTTCGAGAGCTGGATTGCCGAAGACCTGGCGGCCATCGAGCACAGCGTGGATGCCTTGCTGAAAAGCACTGGAGTCCGGCCGCGCGAAGTGGATCGCGTCTTTCTCACGGGCGGTAGTTCCTTTGTGCCTGCTGTGCGGCGGATCTTCACCAGCCGCTTCGGTCAGGACCGAATCCGCGGCGGCAACGAATTCACCTCCGTCGCCCAGGGCCTCGCCCGCAGTGCGGCAGCACAACGAAGGCTGGCGGACTGAGCCCCTCAGCTAGAGCGAGTTGTAGACAATAGCGACGAAGGTGCCCGGCTTGAGCGGGCCTTTCCCCCAGGTTGCGTCCAGATCGGCGGTCGGTTTGGCGGCGATGGCCTGCTCCACTGTGTTCCCCTGCGCTTTCAGCTTCTCCACCCGGTCAGCCACCGTCACCAGCATCTCGCGATACGCCTGCAGCGCGGCTTTATTGCCAAGCGGCCCGTGACCAGGAACGATCTTCGTGCGCTCATCAGCCAGCCCGATCACCTGATCGACGCCGCGAATCATTCCATTGACGCTGCCCCCGCTGGAGAGGTCGATGAGTGGGTACATGCCGTTGAACCACAGATCGCCTGTGTGGATCACGTTGCGCCGGACGAAGTGCACAAAGAGATCCGAGTCAGTGTGCGCGCTGGGCGCGTGGACCAGATTCTCCTGATCGTTATTGATCCAAAGCGTGTTGTTGTCCGAAAAGGTCTCCTGCGGCAGCGCGGCATCCGGAGCCGCGGGAAAATGCACGTCATAGACCTCCATGTACTGCGGCGCGGCGAGGCGGATGCGCGTATTCTCCTGGGCGACGATGAACGCTCCGGCCAGGTGCAGCGCGGCGTTGCCGTCCGTGTGGTCGAAGTGCCAGTGCGTATTCACCAGCAAGTGCAGCGGCTGCGGCCCCAGCGCGCTGAGGGCATCCTGCAGGTGGTTTGTCCCGGTGGAGATACCGGAATCGACGACCAGCTTGCCGTCGGGGCCAATTTGGCAAACAACGTTGCCGCCGACACCCTGCAGCAGAAAAATGGTGTCGGTGAGCTTCGTGGTTTTGATGGTCTCGCTGGCGGCCGCTGTGCGCAGCTGATCGGGCAGCGTGGGGTTCGGCTGAACAGCCGGATTGCTGCCGGGCTGCGCCGGTGAGGGAGCGGGAGAAGGCGCAGTTGGCTGCTGCGGCGGCTGCGGACCTTGCTGTTGCGCCGGCAGATTCTCGCGCGTCAGCAGCAGCATCGCTGCGGTGGCCATGCCGGACTGCAGTAGGAAATCGCGGCGCGTTTTCATCAACGTTGGTTAGACGCCTACAGAAGCCCCGGCGGCAGGTTCAGCCCGCCCATCATCCCCTGTACCGTGGAACGCAGCACGTCGTCGACGCGGCGCCCTGCCTCATTCATGGCGGCGGCAATCAGGTCTTCGAGCATCTCGACGTCCGGCGACGGGCCGGTGAGGCTGGATACGGCCGAGGGGTCGATGGTCACCTTCAGCACTTCCTTCTTTCCGTTCATGCGCACCGCAATCGCGCCGCCCCCGGATGACGCTTCAACGACGGTGGTAGCCAGCTTCTGCTGCACCTGTTCCTGCATCTGCTTCGCTTGCCCAAGCATTTCCTGCAGCTTCAACGGATTCACTGTGCATCCTTCCCTGATGTGTTTTCCCGCAGGTCGAGAACGCTGCGAATATCTGCCTTAAAGAGTTCCTGGGTCCGGCGCACCAGAGGATTTTCCAGCGCAGCCGATTGTGCCGAGCCCGCCACGGGCACAGCACTGCGGGCCGGAGCGGCCGCGCCTGCAGCCCCGTTCTCACCCGGAACAAACGAGATCTTTTGCGTAGCTCCGATGGCGCGCATCGCCTTGCGGCAGATGGCCTCGGCGTCGGCATTGATGGTGAGCGCCAGCATCGTCTTGCGCATCGGCAGCTCCACTGCGATCGCGTTGCCCTGCTGTGTCCAGTTGCCGGTGAGCAGTTGCGCGGCGGCGGTGTTGTGACCCTCGCTGTCGAGCGCGGCACAAATCGCATCGCGAATGCTCTCGAGCGTCGTCGTCCCAGCGGAGGCGGCCATCCCCATGGAGCTTTCGCCCGGCTGCTCCGGCTCGGTAAGACCCGCCGCTGCGGGAGCGCCGCCTTCTGCAGCGGTGCGGGCAATGCCTTCCGCGGACGAGAGCGCGCGCCCCGCAGGCGGCGGAGGCTGGCTGCCACCCGGGCCTGCCCCCGTCGAGGGGCTCGCAGCGGCGCTGCTTTCGATGAACGATTTGCGCTCACGGTCGGATTCAAACGGCGACGGCCGCGGCGGCACAGCGGGGCGCGTGGCAGGCGCTGCAGCAGGACGCGCTGGAGATGCGGCAACGCTGCGGCCGGCAGTTCCCACGCCACCACCCTGCGCCGATCCCGATGATCCGCTGGGTAGCTGGCTGAGAATTTCCTCCACCGGAAGCAGCCGCTGCAGATGCACCAGCTTGACCAGGCCGAGTTCCAGATGGAAGCGCTGTTCCTGCCGGTAATTCAAATCGTCGAAGGTGCGCAGCATCACCTGCAGGAAGCGCGTCAGGTCCTCTTCGGAGAAGAGCATCGCCGAACGGCCCGCGCGGGCGCGCTCATCGGCGGAAATCTGCAGCAGGTCGGAATTCTCCCCGCCGATGCGGGCCATGAGCGTGTTGCGCAGATAGCGGACAAACTGGCGCGCGATGGCAGAGGGACTGTTGCCGGCGTTGAGCAGCGTGTTCACCTGCTCGATCACAGCGGCGGTCTGCCCGGCGCTGATCGCTTCCAGAAGATGCTCGAAGACGGTGTTCGGCACCGAGCCCATCAGCTCGCGAATCGCATCGGCGGCCAGATGTGGGCGGCCGTTGA
>DATGJK010000296.1:0-5640 GCA_035295245.1 Acidobacteriaceae bacterium | reverse complement strand
CTCACTCTGCTCGGCTTCGGCATCGGCATTGGCCTGGTGGTGGCCTGGGCGGCTGGAGGGTTGATGCGCAGCTATCTTTACGGAGCGGTTGCGAATGACCTGGAAACGATTCTCGTGGTAGTAGTCATCCTTGGCTTGTGCGGCCTGGCAGCCAGCTATCTGCCCGCGCGGCGCGCGGCTTCGACCAATCCAGTTGAGGCTCTGCGCGCGGAATGAGCGAGAGCGATTCTCAAAAGGGACGTGATACCGGCGCGTGAGTTCGCTTGCGCGGAAGCCAACCTAAGACTGCGAGACGGAGGCAACCTGGGCCTCGCCTCGTTGCGCCGCAACCGATCCGGCATGCTGACGGAAAGCCACAAACGCCGCCCGGCATACTCCATAGGCGAGCAGCACGCCAAAAGCCAGTGACGCGGCAATCGCGCAAACCAGCATCAGCAAGTTCATTACGTTCTGCATTGGGGGAGACCTCGCTACCTCGAACAAGTTCCTGTGATGGCTTGGGCTCGAGAAAAGTCGGGGTGCAGTGGATCGTTGACCGTGTTTTCTGTTGCCGAATAAGATACCGAAAGGAACTGCCTCCGATTTGAGCCGAGGTTTCGCCGTTTGGCAATCCACTTTCGGCGCGGTACCTGCAACTTTTCTGGGACGGTGTAACCCAACAGTAACCCCTCTTCCTCATGGCCATCACCCAAATCACTGTGCGCGGCGCCAGGCAGCATAACCTGCGCGATATCAGCGTCCAGATTCCGCGCAACACGCTGACCGTAGTAACCGGATTGTCAGGATCGGGCAAGTCTTCCCTTGCCTTCGACACCATCTACGCCGAAGGTCAGAGGAGGTATGTGGAGACGCTCTCCGCTTATGCGCGGCAGTTCCTCGACCAGATCGAGCGGCCTGACGTGGATTCCATCGAAGGTCTCAGCCCGGCCATTTCCATCGAACAGAAGACAACCAGCCGCAGCCCGCGCTCCACCGTGGGCACAATCACGGAAATCTACGACTACCTGCGCCTGCTCTACGCATCCGTGGGCGTCCCGCATTGCCCCAACTGCGGCCGTCCAATCTCCCGCCAGTCCGCCGAGCAGATCGTCGAGCGCATCCTCGCTCTTGCGCCGGGGGAACGCGTCACCATCTACGCGCCTGTGGTGCGCGGCCGCAAGGGCGAATTCAAAGACCTCCTCGACAAACTGGACCAGCAGGGATTTCGTGCGCGGGTGGATGGCGAGATCCGCGATCTCTCCGAATCGCTGAGCCTCTACAAGCGCAAAAACCACACCATCGAAGCCGTGGTCTATCGTGCTGTTCTCAAGCCCGGAATCGAGAAGGCCCTCACCGCCTCCGTCGAGAAGGCGCTCCAGATGGCCAACGGCCTGGTCATGGTCGCGACGCAGACCGACGAGCAGCTCTACTCCTCGTCCATGGCCTGCCCCGACTGTGGACTCGATATCCCGAAGCTCGAGCCGCGCAGCTTTTCCTTTAACAGCACCTACGGAGCCTGCCCCGAGTGCCACGGCCTCGGCAGCATCTACGACTTCGATCCCGCCAAAATCATTACCGATTGGTCCAAGCCGCTGCTCGATGGCGCGCTTGGCCCCGGCTCTGCATCGCAGTACCTGCTCCGCCTCATCGGCATCGCTGCGCAGCGTTACAAGATTGACCTGAAGAAGCCGTTCGAGCAACTCAGCCAGAAGCAGCAGGACCTGCTGCTCTATGGGCCCAGCCAGACCGAAGCGCCGCGTACGGGCTTCCACGGGATTCTCGCCTGGTTGCGCGACTCGCTGGAGGAAGCGCGTTCCGATACGTACCGCGAGTGGATGATGCAGTACATGTCGGCCTCGGAGTGCCCGGTGTGCCACGGCCAGCGCCTTCGTCCGGAATCGCTCGCCGTCAAGGTGGACGGCATCTCCATCGCCGAGTTCACCGCTTTGCCCATGGCCCGCGCTCTCGACAGAGCCCGGCAAGTCTCCTTCACCGCGCGTGAAGCTCTCATCGCCGAACGGCTTCGCCGGGAGATAGTCGAGCGTCTGCAGTTTCTGAACGCCGTTGGCCTGAGCTATCTATCCCTCGACCGCAATGCCGCTACCCTTTCCGGAGGAGAAGGGCAGAGGATTCGCCTCGCCACGCAGATCGGCTCCCGCCTGCGCGGTGTCCTTTATGTGCTGGATGAGCCGTCCATCGGCCTGCATCAGCGCGACAATCAGCGCCTGATCAACGCGCTGGAGTCGCTGCGTGACCTCGGCAACACAGTGCTGGTTGTCGAACACGACGAGGAGACGATCCGTCATGCCGACTACGTCCTCGATCTCGGCCCTGGTGCGGGGCGGCTCGGCGGCAGCGTGGTTGCGGAAGGTCCGCCGAAGGCCATCATGGAATGCCCGGTATCGCTGACCGGCCGCTACCTCGCCGGGGAGATCTCAACTCTGCAGCGGCTCTCTCCCCGCGCAGCCAGCGGCAAATGGATCACTGTCGAAGGCGCGCGCAGCCATAATCTGCGTGACATCACAGTGAAGTTCCCGGTCGGCATCATGACTGTGGTAACGGGTGTATCCGGCTCCGGCAAGAGCACGCTGGTGAACGACATACTCTATCGTTCTCTGGCGCGTGAGTTGTACGGATCGCGCGAAGCTCCTGGCGAGCACAGCCGGATCGCTGGCTTCGAGAACATCGACAAGGCGATCCGCATCGATCAGTCGCCCATCGGCCGCACCCCGCGCTCGAATCCGGCGACGTACACGGGAGTGTTCACCGCGATACGCGATCTCTTCGCCATGCTCCCTGAGTCCCGAGAGCGCGGCTATAAGGCCGGCCGCTTCTCCTTTAACGTTCAGGGCGGCCGTTGCGAAGCATGCCAGGGAGAAGGGCAGCGCCGCATCGAAATGAATTTCCTCCCCGACGTGTACGTTCAGTGTGAGGTTTGCAACGGCCGCCGCTACAACCAGGAAACGCTGGCCGTGAAGTTCAATGGCTACTCCATCGCGGATATCCTCGATCTCACCATCGAGGACGCATTGCCTGTGCTTGGCGACATCCCGCAGGCCCGGCAGAAGCTGGAAACGCTTGTCGATGTTGGCCTCGGCTACATCCACCTCGGCCAGCCGGCCACGACGCTCAGCGGCGGCGAGGCACAGCGCATGAAGCTGGCGCGAGAATTGTCGAAGCGCCAGACCGGCCGCACGCTCTATCTGCTCGACGAGCCGACCACGGGACTCCATTTCGATGACGTCCGTAAGCTGCTCGAGGTTCTGCACCGGCTGACGGATTTGGGAAACACGGTTATCATCATCGAACACAACCTTGATGTGATCCGGAATGCCGACTGGCTCATCGACCTTGGTCCCGAAGGAGGCGAAGGCGGTGGGCTTGTTGTAGCCGAAGGGCCGCCGGAGCAGGTTGCGGGCGTCGCAGCGTCATTCACGGGCCAGTTTCTGCGCCGCTATTACGAAGGCACGAGCGCGCCCCTTGCTCTCACTCCGGCTGTTCCGGGGAGTTTGTCCGCGCAGAGGTCGAAAAACGGGCGGAGGCAAAAGAAAGAGACCGTGCAATGAACGACGATCCGGAAACCACACCCCCACCCATGGATCCCTCTGCCGCACAAGCCCCCTCTTCGGAGCCGCTGAGCAGCACGACCCAGATCATCAGCTGGCCTGCGCCGCACGATGACCTTGCGGCAATGGATGCGCCGCAATATCCGCCGGGCCTGTCCATGCTTCCGCCTCGGCCGAAGCTCATTCCGCATCTCGGCCACTTTTGCGTCTTTGTGGTGCTGGTTATCTTCACGCTGATCGCTTCAGCGATTGCCACTTTGGTTGGCTTGCACATTGCCATGCCGCGTATCCCGCTCGGTAAGCTCATCGCGGTGATTCAGCAGAACATCGTGATCGCCATTGCCATGCAGGGGGTTTGGTACGGCGTGCTCTGGGGCGTGTGTGCGCTCATCTTCGGGTTATGGTGGAAGGCGACGGCCGCGACGAGCTTCGCCCAGGGCATTCACTGGAACGGTGCTGTCATGCGGCGCTGGGCGATCCTGCTTGCGGGAATCGGAATCGCGACCGGATTCCTCATCACCATTGCCGGAAACTTCGTGCCCATGCCCAAAGCTCCACCCATTCTCGAAGATCTGACGAAATCGCGAGCAGGGGCATGGATCCTGATGGCATTTGGCGTGACCCTTGCCCCACTCACCGAGGAACTCGCCTTTCGCGGTCTGCTGCTGCCCGGCCTGATCAACGTCTTTCGCTGGCTGGAGCAGCGCCGGGCCATGACGGAAAAGGCGGTGCGCACCGTAGGCATTCCGCTGTCGATTCTGCTTACCTCCATCCCCTTTGCGCTGATGCACGCGCAGCAGGTCTCCGATTCCTGGGGGCCCGTGCTGCTCATTGGATGCGTGAGCATCATCCTTTGCATCGTCCGCCTGCGTACCGGCTCGATGGCCTCCAGCGTCCTCGTGCACGCGTTCTATAACCTCACGCTGTTCACGGGACTCCTGATCCAGACCGACGGTTTCCGCCACCTGCAGAAGCTCAAGGGGTAATCCCGGCACAGGAGAACGACGTGCTGAGCAACTTCATTCGGATGAAAGCCATGCCCGGAAGCCAGGATTGCGGTCTCCTGGCCCTGCGCCTGATCGTGCCTACAGTGCTGTTTCTGCGGCATGGAACCGAGAAGCTCTTCACCTTCTCGAGTATGGCCGGTCACTTTCCCGACCCGCTGCACATCGGCCGTGTACCCAGTCTGGTGATTGCGATGATTGCCGACGGCATCTGCATGCCGCTGCTCGTGATTGGCCTTGCCACCCGCTGGGCTGCTCTCTGGTCCTTCTGCAACCTTCTGGTCGCCTGGATTTTCGTGCATCACCTGCAGTTCTTCGGACGCGGCGGCGATCATGGCGAACTCATCGTCGTCTACATGGGCGTGATGATCACGTTGTTTCTCGCCGGGGCAGGGAAGTACTCGGTCGACGCGCATATCGGAAGTTGATTGCCGGCCCGGTCAGTCGCGAATCATACAGCCCGCCGCAAGGCTGGTGCCTGCTATCCTGCCGTCACGCGCATGGCCACGCTGACCCGCACGAATCGAACGCTCCGCACAGCGGGCATCGCCCTCTTCCTGCTGACCGCGCTCAATCTCTTCAACTTCATCGACCGCTACGTGCTGCCTGGCGTGCAGCCGCTGATCCAGCGGGAATTCCACATCAACTATGCGCAGGCGGGGACGCTCACTTCCGCATTCTTCTTCACCTACATGCTGATCGCGCCGCTGACCGGCTGGCTCGGCGATCGCTTGCCCCGCAAGCCGCTCATCATCATTGGAGCGCTGATCTGGAGCGCCGCGACGCTGCTGACGGCCACAGTCCACAGCTACACGACGCTTCTGATTCGGCATGCCCTCGTCGGCGTCGGCGAGGCGACCTTCTCCATTTTTGCTCCGGCCCTTCTGGCGGATTTCTACCCTGAAGAAGAGCGGAATCGCGTCCTCAGCATCTTCTATGTCTCCATCCCCGTCGGTGGCGCCCTCGGCTATCTCATCGGCGGATACCTCGGCGAGCGGTTCGGATGGCGTAATCCTTTCTATGTGGCTGCCGTTCCGGGAGTTCTGATTGCCCTCGCCTTCTGGATCTTCGTTCGCGAGCCGCAGCGCGGC
>DATGJK010000295.1:0-11780 GCA_035295245.1 Acidobacteriaceae bacterium | reverse complement strand
TGCCATCGTGATCCCCGGCCAGACGGAGATGAGCAACACGCAGAGGAAGACGTTCGCTCAGGAGATTGACAGGACGGCCGGTCCGGATATGGCGTTTCTCGACGTGCGGCGGCTCGAAAAGAGTCCGCAATACGCCGCGCTGGCGCAGCGCATTGATAGCGCGGCGGCAAAGAATTGCGGGCTGAACCGCGTGGAACCGGAGAGCCGGCTGATCGTTTTGTCGCCGCGCCTGGGGACCACCGCGCCGGCGAAGGATCATCTGTGGCTTTATAAAAAGGCGGGGCAGGTCCGGCTGGATCTGGCAAAGCGTTTCCAGGACGAGCATGGCGCGTTCGCGAAAAAAGGCAACGCCGACGATTACAAATTCCTGTGGGTCACGGATTTTCCGTTCTTCGAGTGGGATGAGGGGACGAAGACCTGGACGTTCGCGCATCATCCGTTTACCTCGCCGCATGAGGATGACCTGAAGGCCGGGCGGATGGAATCGGATCCGGAGGCGGTGCGGGCGCTGGCCTACGACATCGTGCTGAACGGGCTGGAGCTGGGGTCGGGCTCGATTCGTATTCACCGGCAGGACGTGCAGCAGCATATTTTTCGCGCGCTGGGCATGAGCGACGAGGAGGCGAAAGAGCGCTTCGGATTCTTCCTGGAGGCGCTGCAGTACGGGACGCCTCCGCATGGAGGGATTGCGCTGGGACTGGACCGGCTGGTGATGATCCTGACCGGAGCGTCGAGCCTGCGCGAGGTGATCGCGTTCCCCAAGACGGCGAAGGCGATCGATCTGATGATGGACGCGCCGACTCCGGTGAGCGATGCGCAGCTGAAGGAGCTGCATATCCGGCCTGTGGCGAGGAGCTGAACGGAAGCGCCGGCCAGCGAAGAACCGGTCAGCAAAAGGCAGTCAGCTGAGAAGCTGTCAGCGAGGAAGCGGCCAGCCCAAGTCGGTGGCGGGCGATGCGGCGGATGTATTCCTGAAAGCGGGCATGCGCCGCTGCCGCCAGGTAACACTGCGTCCGCTGCGCTGCAATTTCCTCCTATCCACGACAATCCTGCCAGATATCGGTGAAGGTATCGAATGTAAGTGATTGATAGCCATAGCCATGAAAAATGTCATTGACAAGTGTTATCACTTAGGGATAAGGTGAAGACGGTCACTATCGACTCAACGGAGGTTTCCCTTGCACAGAATCCTCGTTGTAAGCCTGTTTTCGTCCTGCGCCCTTGTTGCCGCCGCCGCCACTCCGCAACCCAACAATCATGATGCTGCTTCAACCCCGACCGCTGTAACCCGCGTCACTACGGGGGTTATCGCGCCCCAGATCAACAGCACCGCCGTTATCCATATTCCGGCGGATCGTATTTTGGACACCTATCCCAACCCCGCCACGATGCTGGTCCGGCTCGATGTGGACGCCAGCGGAAAGGCTGCGGGAATTCAGATTCTCCACTCTATCTCGCCGCGCGTCGATGCCAATGTTCTGCAGGCCATCCGGCAAATGCGCTGGCGGCCCGCCGTACTGGATAACCAGCCCATTGCGATGACGGTGAACCTTACCGTCGCCGTCGAACACTAATCTGCAGCATCTATCCATCTGGTAAGTGGCTTATGATCGCCACCTACCGGTGAGGTGTCTCTGCAACCTATCCCGGCCCGTGAAGGGGCCGGGATTGATTAACTATGGAAATTTGATGTCGAGGGCGTAGAGTTCTTCGCTCGAGATATCGCGCAGCGCGAGGATGGAACCGTCGGGCGCGATGCCCGTCCACCAGCCGAAATGTCCCTGCGCCAGATAGCCGGCGGCGGTGAGATCGGTGATGTGCTGCAGTTTGCGGTCGGCGAGGCAGATGCGGTAGACGGGCAACTCCTTCGCGAAGGGATTACTGAAGATGACGCATTTGCTGTCCGCGGTCCAGCTGGGATAGCCGTTGCGGCTCGTGACCAGTTCCTGCCATTTCTGCGTGGCGAATTCGTAGATCATTATTTTGTTGAAGTCTGTCGTCAGCGCGAGCAGCCAGCGGTTATCGGGCGACCAGCGCGGCGAAAACAGATGTTCTGAACCCGGAACCATCGTTCTCTGGCGGGTGTTGAGGTCGAGGATATGAATCCCGCGCCCGCTGGAGTTCGTGAAACTCGCAAGACTGCCGATGACCATTGACTTGCCATCCGGCGACCACATGGGGTCGAGATCATCACTCTGGCCATCGGTGAGGGCTTCGAGCGCTCCCCCGGCAGCGGAAACGCGATACACGATCCAGTGCTTGCCCGGATCGCGGCCGGAGAAGGCGATCTGTGTTCCATCCGGCGACCAGTGGGGCAGACCCGCTTCCATGGGAGAGAAGGTCAGCTGATGACGGTCGCTGCCATCGAGATTGCTCTCCCACAGAAGGCCTTCGGGATAGGAGGCGTAGGCCATGCGCTTGCCATCCGGCGAGAAGCTGAGCCCTTCGGCGGAGAGGCCGTTGAGGAAGGGCGCGAAGGAATGCGTCTGCGGGTTGTAGCGCATCAGTTCGCCGCGGCGGGAAGCATTCATGAAGAAGATCCTGCGCCCGTCGCGGCTGGGGACAGGAGCCAGCGCGCTGGTCACTCCCTGGGTGAGCTGCACGGGATCGGAGTTCACCTTATGCAGAAGGTCGGCGCTGTCGCGGATCGCCCAGAGATTGACGACGCCTTCGCGATTCGCCTGGAAGACGTAATACTTGCCGTCGCGCGTCCAGTTGCCGCAGCAGACGGCAATCAGATCGCCCCATTCCGGAAGCATTCGTGTGGGGCCGGTGCCGTCGGTGCGTGCCTGCCACAGGGTTCCGCGTCGCATGCCGGCATTCCACTTGCTGTAGCGGATGGTGCGGCCGTCGGGCGAGATGCGCAGCCAGAATGCCAGGCCCTGCGTGTCGAACAGCTTGCGAGAGTTGGTGCCGTCGGTGCCGGCCGCATAGATCGCATCTTTGGTGCTGTAGTAGAGCGTGGTTCCGTCCGGCGACAGGGTAGCGTCGCCTGCCAGCATGTTGCCGATTCGGCGGAGCTGGCCTCCAGGCAACGGCAATTGCCAGATGGCGGCGAGATTCTGGCCTTCCGGCGGCCCCTCGAGGAGGATGCTGGTCAAATCCGGCGCGATGTCGTCGAGGTTATCCATCTCGAAGGGCATAACCAGCGGAACGGGATCGCCGCCGTTAACAGAGGTCTGCATCAGCAGCCCCCGCGGTCCGTCCGCCTCCACGAAGTACACTCTTGAACCGTCGGTGAGGATCGGAACGGGCGGCCCGCCCAGGTCGAAGCTCTTCGGCTTGCCGTCGTTGGTCAATTGCGTGGTGCCCAGCGGCTGCGGCGGCGGCAATGTGGGGCGCAGGAACCAGGCGACGACCAGCAGAACGATCAGCGCCACGGGTGCGATCCAGACGAATAGCTTGCGACGCGGCCGTGCGGCAGTGGCGGGCCCGCTTTGCGTGGCAGCGACCGGAACCGCAACGGCCGGAACGGAACCGGAGCTGACCGTGGCCGCGTGCGCGTTGCTGCGGCCTGAGTCGGTGTCGCGCTTGAGGCGCTTCAGGTCGGCGCGTATGTCGGCGGCGTGCTGATAGCGCAGGTCTGGATCTTTCTCGAGGGCTTTGTTGATGATCTCTTCAAGCGCAACGGGCAGGTCAGGATTGAGGCGGACGGGTGAGACGGGCGCGCGATTGAGGATGGCGTCGAAGATGAGGCCGGTGCTCTCGCCGCGGAAGGGCATGGCGCCGGTGGCCATCTCGTAGAGGACCACACCGAAGGAGAAGAGGTCGCTGCGCGCGTCCACTTCCTTGCCGCGCACCTGCTCGGGCGACATGTAGGCGATGGTGCCCATGGTGGCGCCGGGGCTGGTGAGGTGCTCCTCCGTCACGGTGGGTGCGCCAGCAGCAGTTGTTGCATGGGCGCTTGCGGCAACTTTGGCGAGGCCGAAATCGAGGATCTTGGCATGTCCGCGTGCGGTGACGAAGATGTTGGCCGGCTTGATGTCGCGATGGACAATGCCGGCGGTGTGGGCGGCATCGAGGGCGTCGGCGAGTTCAATGCCCAGCGACAGAGCGGTATCCAGATCGATGGCGCCGCGGGCGATGCGCTGGCGCAGCGTCATGCCATCGAGGAACTCCATGGCGATGAAGGCGTGACCTTCGGCTTCGCCGATCTCGTAAATCGTGCAGATGTTTGGATGGTTCAGCGCGGAGGCGGATTTGGCTTCGCGGCGAAAACGGGTGAGCGCCTGGGGATCGCGGAGCAGATCGTCGGGGAGAAATTTCAGAGCCACGAAACGATCGAGGCGAGTGTCCTGCGCCTTGTAGACGACACCCATCCCGCCGGAGCCGATCTGATCGAGCAGCTCGTAGGGACCCAGAGTTGTGCCGGGAGCGATGGACATGGAGTGGCCCCGATTATAAGGGCAATTGCGCGGCGCGCGCCGGATGAATGCGGAATTCGTCCAAGAGAAAAGGCCAGCGGCGGGAGCAGGTAAGGGCGGAGCGGAACCCGACGGCGGCCCAGGTGATATCTTGAAGGTTGCAACCCCCTATTGAGGTTCTTGTTCGCGTGAAAGCTGTGAAGTTTCGTTTTATGGCCCTGCTGGCGCTGGGGGCTGCGCTGGGTCCGCTGGGCGTGCAGGCGCAGGTGACCGCCACGGCTCCGGAAGCCGAGCAGCCGCAATACCAGCAGCGGTGGGATGTGTACGGCGGCGCGCAGTACATGCATTTCAATCCCGGCATCGGGCGCGGCGGTCAGGTGGCGGCAACCAACCTGCTGGGCTGGAGCGGCAGCGCGACGCTGTGGCTGAAGCCGCTGATTGGGATCGAGGCCAGCGGGCGCGGCGCGTACGGCACCATGACGATGCCGCAGAATATTTACGGCGTACCCGCGCATCCGAAGATGTCGGAACACCTGGCGCTGTTTGGGCCGAACTTCCGGTTTGTCCGGAAGCCGCGGCTGACGATCGGCATGCACGCGCTGATCGGGGCGGCGTACGGGTCGTTCAGCGCGGATTTTCCGCATCTGGTGCAGCCGCAGCAGGTGGACATCTACAACGACAAGCTGGCCTTTGGGTACGCGGTGGGAGCGCCGCTCGACTTCAACCTGAGCCCGCGGATGTCGGTGCGATTTGTGCCCGACTGGCAGCCGACCCACTACGGCTTCTCGCAGCAGAATGAGTTCGCCGGCTCGGTGGGCGTGGTGTACAAATTCGGGAGCCTGGGGAAGTAGGCGGCGGGCTGGATTTTCACAGGAACCGGGGCTGAAGCCCCGGTTTTCTTTTGCGCTGAGTGCCACGGCCTGCAGGCGCTGTCTTCTGCAATCGCAAGGCGCGCTCCGCGCATGATTCCCTGTTTTCTTTTGGTTTTCGCTGTTGCCAGTTCCCTATTGCCTGTTGCCTGTCTTTAGTTGTCGCGGTGCTTGCGCATGTAGACTTCGAACTTTTTTGCGGCGCGGCGGCGTTTCCAGCGGTAGTAGCGGTTGCGCAGGCCGTAGATGCTTTCGCTGCTTGCGGTGGAGAATCCGCGGCGGGGCGCGAATTTGATGTAGAGCCATGCGGCCAGAGCGCCACCCAGTTGCGAGAAGGCGAAGATCCGCTGCGCGGAGAAGAGCATGGCCAGGGCGATGAGCATGTACACCGCGACGAGGTACTTCGCCTTGATCATGAACGGCAGCGGAAACATCATGAATTCCATGTCGGCGTAGAGGACACCGAAGACGATCAGCAGGCCGAAGATGCCGCCGTAGCAGCCCCAGACCGGCAATTCCGATCCCGGGAGCGCCAGCGCGAGAAGCAGCGCGGCGAAACCGGCTCCGAGAACGGAGATGAAGAAGATTTCCGCGACCCAGCGCGAGCCGTGCGTGGACTCGAGGAAAGCGGCGAGGAACCAGATGGAGAGCAGTTCAAAGACGGTGGCGAGGATGCCCTGATGAATGATCCAGTAAGTGCCAAGCTGCCAGATCCAGCCATGGTGGAGCACCAGAGCAGGCACGAGCGCCAGGTGGACAATGGCGAAGTCGTAGAGCGGCCGCGAAAAAGCGCCGAGGATCAGCAGGACGAAATAGGCGACGAGGTTCCACAGGATGAGCGCGCGCGTGAAACCGCGGAAGTCCGGAAATCCCAGAACACTGCTGGAAATGCGAGGCACGGGAATATTTTCTCATTGCCGGGATGTTGATGTTGAAACGGTGTTGGACGTGGCCGGGGCTGAAGCCCCGGATGGCGCGGCGTCATTTTCCCCGGCCTGAAGGCCGGGCCTTCTACCGTGGTGCTGCTTCGCAGCGCCCGTGTATGTCGATTTTGCCCGCGCACAAACGTCAGCCTCGGCGGCTGAAGCCGCTCCTCGGCATGCTAGGCAGCAGTGCGACCTGAAGGTCGCACCTGCCTGGCAAAAAATCTGCCCATGGCTCAGGGTCGCGGCGGCATGACCGGCATCGGCACGACTGCGGGGCTACGATGTCCGGCGGCGTCGATCGAGCGGACCCCGAACACGACGTTGTCTTTTGAAATGGGCAGGGTGACGGTGTGATGGTGAGGCGCTGCGGGAGCGCCGGAAGTTGCTTTTTGATCGGTCACGGAGCCTGCCATCATCGAGCGTTGCCAGTCTGGTGCTGCGGTCGCGCGCCACACGATCTCGTAACGCGTATCAGCGGGCGCCGCGGCGCCGTCGTCCCACTCAATAACGGTGTTGTTGACGGAGTTGTTGAAGACGTGGGGTGGCGGCGGGTACTCCACGTTGACCGGCGGAGGCGGAGCGGCGGCGAGCACGGCCATGGTGGCGGCGTTGAGGCGGGCGACGCGGGCGATGTAACCGAAGTCGTCGTATTTGAGGAGGTCGCCGTATTGCACGCCATTCTCAACACGGACGTTCTGGTGCTGGTGGTTGAAGTCCTCGCGCCACTCGGTGAAGCGGATGGCGGGGAATCCTTCCTCGTTGAAGGATTCATGGTCGCCGCCGCGCATGAAGCGGTCGTGACGAAATTCGAGCACGGCTTCGAGACCGGCGGGAATCGGCTGCGTTGGATTGGCGGCAGCTCCGGTGTAGGTGCGGGCGGTGTAGGTGATGGCGCGGGCCAGTTCGCGCGAGGGTGAGTCGCTGTCGTAACCGAGAAAGAGAAGACGCCGAATCTCCTGGGGAGTGACGTTGGCGGGCACGGGCTCAGAGAAGACGCGGACGGCGTGCTTGTCCTGAAACTTGTCGCCGGGCGTGGTGTTGCCGCCAACGATGTCGTTGTTGAGGACGCCTTCGAGTTGCCAACCCTGCTGTTTGGCCAGCTCAGCGAGATGCTTGCTGCCGAGAAGTCCCTGCTCTTCTCCGGCGACAGCGACGAAGACGAGCGTGGCGGGAACTTTGATCCTGGAGAGAGCGCGGGCGCACTCGATGCTGACGGCAGTGCCGCTGGCATCGTCATTGGCGCCGGGCGCTTCGCCCTTCGTGTCGAAGTTGCTGCTGTCGCGGGAATCGTAGTGGCCGGTGACGAGAAGCATGCGGGAGGCCTGGGAAGGATCAGCGCCGCGCAGGATGGCGTAGACGTTGGTGAGCGTGGTGGGCTGGGTGACGCGGGCATTTGGGCCGGGGAGCGGCGGCTGTGTAAAGGTGTCGCGGCGGACATCAAGGCAGCCATTGCAGGCGGCTGAGATTTCTTTGAACTGCGACTCGATCCAGTCGGCGGCAGCGGCGACGCCGGTGCCTTGCGCGAGATCCGTATCCATGCTGGAGAGCGTGCTGCGGTTGCGGAAGCTGACAAGTGTCGCGATGGTGTGCTGAATGTCCGCGGGGCTGATGCGGGCGAGGGCGCGCTCAATGGCGGGATCGGCCGGCATGGGCTGAATGGGAGCGCCGATGGCATCCGAATCACGGCGGGCAGCATCGGCAGAAGAAGCAGCTCGCAAGGGGACAGCGGGCACCAACAAGACAGCAGCGAGAACCAGACGCAACAGCGATGCAGCAGGAGAGCAGTTCCTGTTCATGAGTATTGAGTATGCCTGAATGCCGCTTGACGCGCAGTGAGGTTCTCCTCAAAACTAGCGATGGCGAGGGCATTCTGAGAAGAACGCGCGGAAGCTTGCACAGATGAGATTGTGCGGCCACGAAAAGGCGGGCGGAATTATTCTGAGAATGCAGCCACACATTTTTACGCAGGCTGCGTCATCCTGCGTAGGCTCTAATTTTCTTTCTCCGGGTGGAGGAGTGCATGCCGATTTGCCCTGAATGCGAAAGCGCACTGGATTTCGATGAGGACGACGTCGAGGAAGGCGACGTGGTCGTCTGCGACGAGTGCGGGACCGAGTATGAGATCGTGGCCACGGATCCGCTGGAACTGAGCAAGGTAGAAGAGGGTTACGAGGAGGAAGAGGAGTTTAAGGAAGAGGAGGAAGAATGATGCGCGCCTTGCGCCGAATTTCTTCCATTCGCCGAATGGGTGCGCTGCTCGCCGGCGCCTTGCTACTTGGGTTGTTGCCGGCGGCCTTGTCGCCCGCGATGGCGCAGGATCAAAACTTCGGCGTGAAGCAGCTGCAGGGCAAGGTGCTGGGCAACAATGACGCGCCGCTGAGCGAAGCGATTGTCTATCTGCAGAATTCGCGAACGAACGACATCAAGTCGTACATCACGGAGAAGGACGGGGCGTATCACTTCGCCGGGCTCGCCGCCGACACCGATTACACGGTGTGGGCCGCGTTCAAGGGCAAGAAGAGTTCAACGAAAACGGTGAGCTCGTTCGATACGCGGAAGCAGGTGTTTATCGATCTGCACATTAAAGAGTGAGCCGGTCCTTCTATTCTGATGGACACCCCGGCTTCCGCTATTCGGACGCGGTCATCAGGTTCCAGACCCCGTTGTCGCTGGCTTGTTTGAAGGTTTTCCCCAAGCCCAAAAAGGTACTGCCAGAGTCGCAGGCGACAAACGCAGGAGATAGCAATCCCGAGACCCTGATTTCTCGGAGTGCATCTCCCGTACTGGGATCGAAGGCAACCAGCCTGTGGATCACTGTTTCACCCCGATGGTCCGCGATTCTCACATAGAAAAGACGCTGCGTTGACGGGAGGAACGATTCGATCGTTGTTCCAGCAGGTAACTTCAGCGGCATTGTCCGAAGTATGCCTCCCTCCCCAATTTCCACTACAGGAAAATTCGTGCCGGTCTGTACCAAGAGTACGTCATCCCCATAGCTGAGAAACTGCACTGCGTTGAGCACTCGGTCGAGGCCGGTCCCGGCTGGGTTGTCGTGAGCCACTCCCGGGTAGAACTGGCTGAGTCCCTGAGTCGAATAAGATGGCGAGCCAAACAGGTCTAGCGGCTGTGGGTTACGTCCCATGCGATCCAGCATTACTAGTACAGGAGCCATGTTGGTGAAATCCTTACCGACCAGGACAAAGCTGCCGGACGGAAGGACGGCGAATACCATTGGCGTAAATGATATGTGCGTGAGGGGAACGAGGGACTCGAAGGAGCCGTCCGCCGCATACTGCGCGATGAACTCTCCCCATCGGGGTTCTTCGAGTGTTCCGTTAACAGGCTGGCCAGGACGCCGGTACCGCCCCTCGATGTACTCATAGACATGCTGATCGCGCGGGAAGACCGCCCCCTGTCGGATATCCTCGAATCCGGCAATATTGGTAGCCCCGGAGTTCATGGTGGCTTTCCCCTTCACAGTTACCGTGACAAAGGCCCGGGTCATGAATTTGGGCGGAAGAGGAACCTGAAAGAACAAGTCGCCCCGAGGAGTGCATTGGAATGGATTCAGGATGAACGGCGACTGCGGTAGTCCAGATAGATCAGCGGTGTGAATGAAGTTAAGCGTCGATATAGGGAGCTGTGACCACGGATCCCCCTGCGCGGCCTTGCCGACTACAGTCTGGGAGTCGGGTGACTGGCCGGGCAGGGAGACTATGGTGAAAAGAAGTATGCAGATGATCGCCGGGACTTTCATCGGATCACCTCAGTTGAATACGATGGGTGCCGCCTTTGCAAATGACGGCTGCAGCAGTGTCTTGAAAGGCACGACATTTCCCTGACAATCAGCAACTAAGAATTCTTCCCCAGTCTCTAATTGGGCTTGTACAGCCGCGTTTACCAAGCCGGGCTCGCGGAGAATGCGGCCATACTGCTGGCAGAGGTACGGCGGGCCATAGAAAAAACTAATTTGCGGTGTGCCGCAACAATACACTTGCCCCTGAACGAAGGTTGTGTAGCCAGGTCCCATTGGTACATTTATGTTGCAGTTTTGGGAGCCGTCTGGCGTAACACATACGCCGCCGGTGTTAAATAGTTGCGCGCCTGTTGCACAATTCTGCGCGTGCGTCGGTACGGCGAGAATGAGGCTGCCCGTCAGCGCAAGTAGGAATGCGATATTCTTTGTTTTCATGGATGTGGCTCCTTGTCATTACTGCACATCTTGAACTCGGGAAGCAGCATACGGTGAAAGCATCTGCCTCGCGACCGGTAAAGCTAAGTTCCAGGGTGGAAACAGGTGAAAGTGCGGAGCAGAGCCGGGATAGGAACCTAAACAGGAGCGGCGAGGCTCACAACAATGCGCTTCCCACAAGCAGGTCATTATATCCCCCCCTTCAAGCAGTCAAGATATCGAAGGGCATAATATGGATGTTACTTTGGTGATGGCATAAGGTTGCCGCGCAACATCGGTGGTCAAGCCAACTAAGTCGTAGATAGTCCCAGGAGCCAACCACCAGCAAAGAAGAACGCCACCCTTGCGGGTGGCGTTTTGAATTGCTGCTGAAGTGCGGCGCTTAGCGTTCCCGCTTCCAGTTGACCAGATCGCCCAGCGTGGTGGTGGAGCTGGAAACCGGCTGCTTGTAGGCTTCCACGTCGGCGCGGCTGGCTTCTTCGCCGCTGACGGCGCGCAGGCTGAGAGCGACCTTCTTCTCTTCCGGATTCATGCGGATGATCTTGAAGTCCATTTCCCTGCCCTGCTCCAGCTTCACAGGCACGCCATGTCCGTCAGTGGCTTCGCTGACGTGGCAGAGACCTTCGACGCCTTCGGCGATTTCGACGAACGCGCCGAACTGCGCTGTGCGGAGAACCTTGCCTTTGACAACATCGCCGACGCGATGCTGCGCGAAGAAGGTTTCCCACACATCCGGCTGCAGCTGCTTGATGCCCAGCGACAGGCGGCGGTTCTCCGGCTCGACGCCGAGCACAACGGCGCGGACTTTCTCGCCCTTCTTGAGAACCTCGGAAGGATGCTTCACGCGCTTGGTCCAGCTGAGATTGCTGACATGGACCAGGCCGTCGATGCCGTCTTCGATCTCGATGAAGGCTCCGAAGTCGGTGAGGTTGCGGACGCGGCCCTCGACAACAGCGCCGGTCGGGTACTTGTCGGCGAGGTGCTCCCAGGGATTCTCGAGGAGCTGCTTCATGCCGAGCGAGATGCGGCGGTCCGCAGGGTTGACCTGCAGGATGACGGTCTCGACCTCGTCGCCGGGCTTGACGATCTTCGACGGATGCTTCATCCGCTTGGACCAGGTCATCTCTGAGACGTGGACCAGGCCTTCGATGCCCTGCTCCAGCTCAACAAACGCGCCGTAGTCAGTGACGCTGAGAACGCGGCCGCGGACGCGGGCGCCGATCGGGTAACGCTCGGCAGCGTCGAGCCACGGATCCGGCGTGAGCTGCTTGAAGCCGAGGGAGACGCGCTGCTTCTCTTTGTCGAACTTGAGGACCTTGACCTGAATCTCGTCTCCGACGTTGACCAGATCGCGGGGATGCGTGAGGCGTCCCCAGGACATGTCGGTGATGTGGAGGAGGCCGTCGATGCCGCCGAGGTCGACGAAGGC
>DATGJK010000294.1:0-6929 GCA_035295245.1 Acidobacteriaceae bacterium | reverse complement strand
AGCAGCGTTGCCTTGTCCTTGCAGTCGCCGTAGCGATACCGGAAGACGTCCGCCGCCGGGTGCGGCTGCCACCCGCCAATCCCGACCTCGATGCCGACGTAGCGGATCTGCTGCTGCATGAAGTCGGAGATCTTTGTCAGGCGTGCCATGAAGTCGCCTTCACCTGCCACCGACCTCGCCGTCGTGACCAGATCGCCGCCGCCTTCGCTGCGCGGCGCCGCGAGGTTCGTGTACCAGTTCCCAATCCGCGCCCAGAGCGCGTCGCCGGCAGGCAGCGGATCCTGTGCGAAGTGCACCGTCATCCTGCCTGCCAGGGCCGCCCACGATGGAGCCAGCGGGACATCTTCCAGGTCGATGCCGTCTATGTTGGTCTGCTCCCAGCGGAAATGGTTCGGCGCAACTTCTGTTGGCTCCAGCTGTCCGTGGTGCGACCACACCGCATACTGATGCCATCCCGGCGGCAGGTCGATTTCATACACCGAGTGCGCCGTCGGCACCGGGTTCTGGAAGCTCCACGTATCCTCGCTGAAATAATTCGGGATCTGCGACTCGGTCTCCCAGGCCACGATCCCGCCGGGGTCGGCTCCCGGCGGCGAGGCCAGCTTGGCGCGCTCGTCATTGTAGAGAATGCCTCCCTCGCTGACGCCCCGCTCCACGTACTCCGAATCCTTCATGGCATAGTGGTGGCCGTCCGATCCAATGCTCCACACGTGGAACGAGCGCAGCTTCGCGTCATCCGAGAACCACGCCACCGGCTGCGCGTATTCCCGTCCCTGCGGCCGCAGGATCTTCACCACCGCGCGATAGCGCTGCGTCGCGTGTCCGTCCGGCTGCACCGTCACCAGCGTGTCTTCGAGCAGGAAGACCGCTTTGGCGTCATGCCAGGAGGCGGGAAACGGCGTGCTCGGAACCGCTGCCTGCATCACCCAGTCCGGCAATTGGGGATTCGAAGGCGACCCATGTGCGGACGCCGCGGACGCCGCGAACGCCGCCAGCAATCCCGCAGCAACGAGCCCGCGGCGCATCACTGGCTGGCTCCCGCCGGAGTCTCCGCCGTCGCAGCAAGCGACGTTCGCTGCAGCACGAGCTGCTGCTGATCCTGCGCGCCTGTCTTCTGGTAGAAGTCCCGCAACTGCGAATATTCTTCGGTCTTGTAAAAGATGTTCCCCATCACCAGATCGCGAACCTGCAGATAGGTGTCGTTTGTGTGCTTATTCGTGGTGCCGAAGATTGCGAACTTCTCCAGAGGAATCTTCGCGTCGCTTGGCACGCTCTCGATCGAGAGGGCCGGCGGCAATTTGATCGTTACCTGCTCCTGCGAAACGTAGGGATAGCGCAGATCTACCGGGCTCTCGCGCTTCTGCTGCGCGAACAGAGGCTTCGCCTTCGCCTCGAAAAACGTGGCCGGCAACAGGATCCGTTTACCGGCCGCTGTTCCCAGCGAGCCGCTCACGTCGACTACGGCGACCAGCTGCGAGTGCGCATCGGTCAGGGGCCCCAACCGATTCACCTTGACCTGTACGCCGTCGGGAACGCGCCGCTGCAGCGCTTCTTCAAAATTCTTCTTCGCAGCCTCGTCGTCGTTCTTCAGCGCTTCCTGTCTCCAAGCCAGCGCCTCAGCCCCTTTCATCCCGACCCGAATCGTGCCCGCCAGTTTTCCATCGGGACCCAGCTGCAGGTCGGCCACGCGGATGACCTCGTTCTCCTTGTAGGTCTGCCCGGGAGTAAGGGCCAGTTCCGGTCCGGTCGGAGTCTGCCGCACTCCCAGCACCTCCGTGTGAATCCAGTTCATCTTGCCGTATTCGCAGTAGCGCTGCCCCGGATCGAAATAGGTCTCCTTGCCATTCACCGTGACAATCGCAATCTCATCCTCAAGCTGGTCCCAGTCCAGATAGCCGATGTTCAGCAGGCTCCGGTTCCGCTCCGTCACGATCATCGCGTAGGCCTTGAATCCAGACGCGCGCGCCATCGCAATAAACAACCGCGTGAGCTCGTCGTCGCTGCCGCGCTTCTGATCCCAGATATCCGCTGCCGTCTTCACGCGCAGCCCTTCCGCCTTGTTCTCGGCAGCAGAGTGCTCGCGGGTGAAGCGCATGTTCTCCAGCCCCTGCACCGCCCGATAAATCTTCTCGAGCTTCTGATCGTCGCTATCCCCTGCAGCCACGATGCCGGCCACCGCCGCGCGAATCCTGTCCGACGGCTCGGCGAACCGGTCGACGCTCTTCGACCACTCTTTGCCTTCGTCTTTCCAGAAATCCTTGCCGGTGAATTGCGGTGAGTAATAAAAGAGGACCCGGTACGAGAAACTGTCCAGCGGCGGCGAGTAATCTTCGTCCGTCAACGCCGGAACGTTGTTGACCACGAGATCGTACCCATCCATCCGCTCTTCGACCTTTGCCTGTCCGGGCAGCTGCTGGAACCACAGCAGCCGATTTGCGGTCCGCTCCTTGCCCTGGCTGTCGCGCACCGTGATGAAGCGACTGCCGCTCATGTCGAATGGGTTGAAATGATAGTGCGCCTTGTGGATATAGACATCCTGCTGGATGAACCAGCGCGGCGGCTCGACATAGCCGTCGTCGTATTGCAGCTCCCACCGGTATTCCAGAATGCTGCCCACCTGGACATCGGGCATGCTGAAGACCTTAGACATGATCTTCATGTTGCCGCTCTTCACCAGCTCTTTGTCATAAGGCTGTCCGGTGAATGCAACTACCGTCCCGTCGGCGTGAATGGTCCGTCCCTCCACGCCGCGGATCCGCGACATGGAGCGGTTATAGGGAATCTCGATGTCGCTGAATTGTTCCTTGCCCTTTTCGGTGAGGATCTTGACGCGCGCGTAAACGCGCTCGAAGTGCATCTTGTCGTCTACGATCTCTTCCCGGAACAGATACACGGCCGGAGCGTCCGGCGCCGCCGGATCGCTGGTCATCTTCAGTTCATCCGGCGTGGGTGGGGTCCAGTTAGGACCAGCAAAGGCGGGTAACGAGGCAACCAGCAGCAGAAAGAGGCAGAAAGAACAGCGGCGCAAAGAACGGGGCACGGCGCGACCTCACAGACAGCGGAATTCTGCTCGACTATGTTCGCGGATTCCTGCGAACCCGCAAATAACCCATGAGGGGGAGGGGTGCCCTCCTTTGTAAGTCGGAAGCTGCGGCGATGCAAGAGGATTTTTGATCTATAGCCCGCCTGAGTAACACTAGCTGACCTTCCCGGCAGACTAAGGGTGAGCGCCGGGTTTGCCTAGCGCGCCGCCTCGCCGCCGGCACTTAACCCTGGTGTAATCATTCCGATATGCTCGACGCCAGCCCCGCGACCCATATCGATCACCTCAGCAATCGACTGAAAATCCAGCCTGGCATCGCCCTTCACGAACAGCACCTTTTCAGCGCGTGTCGCATAAATCCGATTCAGTTGCGCCGCCAGCTGGGTCTTGCCCGCGACCTGCTCGCCGTTGACCCTGTACACCGGACCCGCCAACCCGGCCAACACCTGCACCACAATCGGATGCACGGGCGTCGGCTGCCCCGGTTCGGGCGGCTGCGGAAGCATCGCCTGCAGCCCTCGCGGCGTCACCGGCACGATCACCATAAAGATGATCAGCAGCACCAGCAACACATCGATCAGCGGTGTGACGTTCGGTTCAGCGTTCAGCCCGATACCTGCGCTCATCGCCATGGGAAGCGCTCCTCTTCCCAGGAGAGACCCCGATCAGCGTCGCAAAGTTCCCGGACTCTTCCGCTTCCATCATTCGTAACGAATCGCCTGGACCGGATCGAAGGCTGTCGCTTGCCGTGCCGGCAGCCAGCATGCAAACACCCCGACGAACGCCAGCGTACAGCCGACGCACAGCAGGACCGTGGAATCGGACTGCGCCGGCCCAAACAAGTGCGAACTCAGCAAATGCGCGACCGGCCATGCCGCCGCCAGGCCCAGAGCGAGTCCCGCCGCAATCTGCCACAGGCCCCGGCGCATCACCAACAGGAGAATGTTCCGCATCGTCGCTCCCAGCGCGATGCGCACGCCAATCTCCTGCGTACGGCTGCTCGCCGCATGGGCCATCACCGCATAGAGTCCGACCGACGCCATGAGCATGGCGATCAGAGCGAAAGTCGCAAAGATCTTTCCGAAGACACGCAGAAACCAGATCATCTGCTCCATGGATTCGTTCAGACGAGAGGATTGGTTCAGAGGCAATTCCGGATCGATGTTTTGGATCACCCTGCGCATCGCCGCAAGGGGGTCGGCGCTGGACTCGACGACAACCGCCATATTGTCCCATCCCTCCATCCGGTACGGGACGAAGAGCAGAGGCCTGGGATCGTTCTCCTGAATCTCCTGCGCCAGATCGGCCGAGATGGCTGCAACCGTGATCCAGGCAGTGGCCTTGTTCTGGTCGTCGAACAGCCGAAACCGCTTCCCAATCGGATCCTGGCCCGGCCAGAGGCGATTCGCAGCATCGCGCGTGACAATCGCCGTTTCATGACCTTCGCTGCCATCAATCGCTTCGAAGGCGCGGCCTCGCAGAAGTGGCAAGTGGATGGTATCCAAATAACCCGGAGACACGGCCAGGAAGGAAATCCAGGGGCGCTGTGCCCGATTGTCCACCGGGTGGTGCTCCAGTTCAATCTGCTGGCGGGAGGCGCCGAGTCCCGGCGTGTCCGAGGCGATAGCAGCGTGCGTCACCCCGGGAATAGCACGCAGTTGCGGCAGAAGCTGCTCGAAGAAATGCTCGCGCGCATCGTTGTCCTTGTAGCGCAGGTCGGGCAGTTGCACACGCGCCACGGTCAATTCCGTCGCCGGGATAAATGGGTTCACCGAGAGGCTGTGAAGAAGGCTGCGAACGAAGATCCCGGCTCCAGTAAGCAGTACGAGTGTCAGCGCGAACTGTGAGACGACGAGCCCGCCGGAGAGCCATCCGCCGCCTCGGCGGCTGATACTGTGCGCTCCCTCTTTGAGCACTCCCATCAGGTCGGGTCTGGAGCTGCGCAAAGCGGGCGCAACACCAAAGACCAAACCGCTCAGCACGCACAGCGCTGCAAAATATCCGAAAACCGGAAAGTTCATCGTGAACAGGATCCAGTAGGGGCGTATGGCCCGAGTGGAGAGATCGAACCAGTGCACGCCGCCAGCAGCCAGGCCGAGTCCCAGAATGCCGCCCATAGTGCTGAGCAGCACGCTCTCGATCAGCAACTGGCGAACGAGGCGCCAGCGAGAAGCGCCCAGAGCCGTGCGGATGGACATCTCCCGCTGCCGCCCGAGCGAACGGCTCAGCATCATGTTGGCGACATCAGCGCAGGCAATCAGCAGAACGAAACCTACCGCCGCCAGCATCAGCAGAAAGACCATGCGAATCTGTCCACCGTTAAAGCGCTGCTGGAACGTAAGAATGCTGACGCCGAAATCTTTGTCGGCGGGAAATTCCTTCGCCAGCCTCGCGGCGATGCCGCTCAGTTCGACATTCGCCTGCCGCATCGTGGCTCCGGGCTTCAGGATGCCGTAACCGCGCAGGCTTCGGTTATCGCGCTTCGCGAGCTGCGGTGTCGCCAGCAAAGGCTCCCAAAGATCGGCGCCGGTCGGGAACTTGAAGCCCTTCGGCATCACGCCGACGATCATGGCGGGCTGTTCGTTGACATGCACCTGCCGCCCGATGACTCCGGCCTGGCCTCCGTATCGCTCCTGCCAGACGTTGTAGCTGATCACGACAACCGGCGCGGCGCTCGGAGTGCCATCGGCCGGCAGGAAACCGCGCCCGAGCACCGCCTTCGCCTGCACCATCGAAAAGATGCCGGTCGTGGCATGCTCCAGATGATACTGCTGCGGCGCAATTCCGCTTTCGCTCAGAATCCCAGGCTGATCGGTCGTCGCTTCGAATGACTCGAATGACTTTTGCTGCGCCCGGTAATCCTGAAAATCGGGCCAGGAGAGCGGGAGGGTGCGATCGCCGGCTGCCACCCGGCTCTCGATCGAGACAAGGCGTTCACCTCCCGGCACTGGAACGGGCTTAAACAGCACCGCGTTCACCAGCGTGAACACCATCGTGTTGAGTCCGATTCCCAGCGCCAGAGTGATGATAATCGCGGCGGAGAACCAGCGGTGCGCAAGGATTCCGCGCAGACCGTATCGCACATCCTGCACGACGGACCCAATCCACCAGCCCGGACGCTGCTCTTCGCACTGCTCCCTGGCCGCTTCCACACCGCCAAACTCGATTAACGCCTGCCGGCGCGCTTCGGCAGCAGACAGCCCCGCGGCGATCCTGGCGGCGATCGACTGCTCCAGATGAAACTGGAGCTCATCGTCCACTTCATTGCGTCTTTTGCGGAAAAAGAAGAAACGCAGACGGGTCAGGAATTCTGTCATCATCGCGACACCTCCGTGGCCCGGCCCAGCACGAGCCCAATCGCGGCAGAAAGACGATCCCAGGTTTCCAGTTCACTTTGCAGCTGCTTCCGGCCCGAGGCCGTGAGCCGGTAGAACTTCGCGCGCCGATTGTTTTCCGAACTGCCCCATTCCGACTTGATCCAGCCCTTGTATTCCAGCCGGTACAGAGCCGGGTAGAGCGATCCCTGCCCGACTTGCAATGCATCCTTTGAAACCTGCTGGATGCGCTGCGCCACTCCCCAGCCGTGCATCGGCTCCAGCGAGAGCGTTTGCAGAATCAGAAGGTCCAGCGTTCCCTGCAGAAGATCAGTTGACGTCGGCATCGCGTTCCCCTCGATACTCGACAAGAAAATAACCTAGTCTCCTGTCGAATATCAAGGAGTACGGATCAAAAATTCTCTCGGTTCCGAAAAAATTCAGAAAGCCGCAGGACCCCACGCCACACAGTTGTGTCAGTGCACGACGCCTGACGTCCCGAGGTTGACCCGCTCGTTCCGGCTCGCGCTGATCCTCTTTTCCCGCCCCCGCGCCCGGACCACAACGTCTAC
>DATGJK010000293.1:0-8795 GCA_035295245.1 Acidobacteriaceae bacterium | reverse complement strand
GACCAGGCGCACCCGACCGGGAAAGTGTCGCCCACAACCGCCCATTGCGGCTCTCCATAGAGGCATAGCACCTTGCCCAGATCGTGCACGAACCCGGCGAGGACCATCCAGCGCGGATGACCATCTTTGCGGATCGCCTCGGATGTCTGCAGCAGGTGTTCCATCTGCGACAGGTCGGTATCCGGATCGCTGTCGTCGACGAGCGTGTTCAGGTACTCGACGGCTTCCCAGATGCCGCGTTTACCGCGGGATAGCGAGCCGTACTCGCGCTCCTTTTCCAGGACGAAGACCAGCGTCTGCCCCGCATGGTTCTGGCGGTAAAACTCAGCGATGGGCGTATCTGCCTCATACTTGCGGAACTCCGTCTCGTCCTTGCCCTCGCGATAGCGGCCCGCTACGTAGTCGTCCCACTCGTCGACGTGCTTCAGCGGTTCCTGCGTGTTACTGTGTACGGCGCTCATCGTTGTCTCCTGCTTCCATCGTAACGTTACCGCTAACGTTTAGCACCGGCACATCACGGTTTGCAACCCAAATTGCCAGGTTTTTCGCTGCCGCGCTACCGTCGGATTGGAGGACGATGCGGCTGAAGGGCTTAGACCAGGAGAAATCCGCTCGACGAATGCGCGCCAGTCTCGTCGGAGTGCCGTCCCGATCCGGCCGGCTACTTCGCCGATTTGTCCGATGTGCGTTTGCCTGCCGGAACGGACGAGGCGCGAACGATCAGCTGCGGTTCGAGGACGATGTGCTGCGGCGTCCGGTTGCGATCCTGCATCAACTCCAGCGCGAGCCGGCCTGCGGCGTCTCCGAGCTTTCCGGTGGACTGATCAATGGAGGACAGCGGGATGCGGAGATGGCTGGAATAGCGGAGATTGCCGCAGCCCACAAACGCCACATCCTCGGGAATTCGAAGACCCGCTTCGGTCGCCGCCTGCATGGCGCCAATGGCGGTCAGGTCGTTGTAGCAAAAAACAGCGTCAGGACACGGTTTGCGGCGCAGCAGATCACGCATTCCGGCGTACCCGGCGGATTCGCCCGCTTCCTCCACGCGCGCGTTGGCGATGACATATCCCTTGAGAACCTTGCGCTGGCGCTCAGCGAGTGCCGCCTGATAGCCTCGCAGCCGGTCGATCCCGGGAGATAATTCGGGGCCGGCGATGTGAGCGATGCGGCGGCGGCCTATCGCCAGCAAATGCCGCGTCGCCAGCAATCCGGCGCGATAATCGTCGGTTCCGACAAAGCTCGCCGGCAGGTGGGGGAAGTCGCGATCGACGAGAATGAAGGGTGTGCGCTGATCGTCGATGCTATATAACCCCTGCAGCGAGGTCTGGCACGAGGCGATCAGCAGCGCATCGACTCCGCGCGCCAGCACCGTGCGAATCTCCTGCTTCTCGATTTCCGGATCTTCTTCCGAAGAGGCGAGGATCAGTCCGTAATTGTGCTGCCGCAGCACGCCGCTCAGCGACTTCGCGAATTCGGCGAAGAAAGGATGCAGCAAATCGGGAACGACGAGGCCGACAATCCACGTTTTTCCGCTGGCGAGACCGCGTGCCAGCATGTTGGGCCGGTAATTCAGCTCCGCGATTCGCTTCAGCACCCGCTGGCGCGTCTTCTCGCTGATGTCGCTGGCGCCGCGCAGCGCTTTGGACACGGTAATGGCTGAGACCCCTAAGTCGCGCGCGATGTCTTTGAGCCGAACCGGCATCTGCAGTTCTCCGGACACATGCGGCATTCTGTGACGCCCAAATTTAACAGGGAATTCACCCGGCGTGCGCGCTGTTCCCCCGTGGTCTGTTGCGAAGTACGTTAGCGATACCGTATCGTGGTCGCCGTTGAAAAAAAGCGTGTCGGCTGCGCCCTCTGCGGGCTGCGAAGCCGTTCCCCCGAAAGACTGATCAACAAATCAGCTGGCTCCTCTCTGCCAGCGCTAACAACAGTAATGGAAGTCATGGCGCTCGCATCCGGCAGCCTGCGTTGAAACCTATCTCCTGAGGTTCGCTTGATTCGTCTTCCTGGAACAAGAACAGCGGTCCGGTTTCATGCTTGCCGCACATGGATCGCGGCTTTCCTTCTCTGTTTGTTGGGACCTGCTCTCGCGCATGGGCAGGGGTCGGGAAGCGCGCCCGCACAGCACACATCAAAACCTGACCTCGTCCTTCAGGGCGATGTCCGGGGGGCGCAGAATCACAGCTACGTTGAAGTTCCCTTTCGCGTGCCGCCCGGCACGCATCGCGTCACGATTCAGTTCACGTATACGCACAAGGAGCAGCACACCGCTCTGGATCTGGGTCTTCTCGATCCATCGCAGTTGCGCTGCTGGAGCGGCGGGAACAAGTCAGTGCTGACCGTCGGGCTGTCCGATGCGACGCCATCCTGCCTGCCGGGCTCAATCCCCTCCGGCGAATGGAACGTGCTGATCGGCGTGCCCAACATTCGCGCTGAGGTCACCTCGCACTACACGATTCAGGTTTTCTTTACGCGGGTCGACAGCGTCCCCAATCAGCCGGACCTGCTCCGCGAACCGCTGCGCACCGGAGCCGCCTGGTACCGTGGCGATCTGCACATGCACACGGCGCACAGCGACGGACAGTGTCCGAGCCAGACGGGAAACATGGTCCCCTGCCCGGTCTATTTCACGGTCGATGCGGCGGCGCGGCGCGGGCTCGACTTCATCGCTATCACCGATCACAACGCCACGTCGCAATACGACGCGATGCGTGAGCTGCAGCCGTACTTCGACAAGCTTCTCCTCATCCCCGGCCGCGAGATCACCACGTTTCACGGGCATCTGAATTTTCTGGGCACGACGGAGTACCTGGATTTTCGGCTCGGCACGCCCCAGGTGCCAAGCATGAACGTGCTGCTCCGGAACGCGCAGCGCGTCGGGGCGCTGGTTTCGATCAATCACCCAGCCGCGCCCACCGGCGAGATCTGTATGGGGTGTGGATGGACGCCGACCCAGCCCGTGGATATGCACCTGCTCACCGCGGTTGAGGTCATCAACGGAGGAACGGACAGCACTCGTTTCTGGGAGCATCAGCTCAGCCTGGGTTATCGGCTCACAGGCATCGGCGGCAGTGATAATCATCGTCCTATGCGCCCGCTCGACCAGGCAGGATCGGTTGGCCGTCCGACAACGGTCGTCTACGCCTCGGAGCTCTCTACACCCGCGATTCTCGATGGCATTCGCACCGGGCGGGTCTTCATCGACGTGACCGGGTCGCGCGATCGCGTGCTCGACCTCAGCGCACACGCGGGCGCATCGGAGGCGCAAATGGGCGGCGAACTCAGCGCGCCCTCGACCCAGGACGTGGTTGTGGATGTGCATGTCGACGCCTGCGCGGGCGCCCTCGCCTCTCTGATTGTCGACGGACAGGCGCCGGCGAGCCTGTCTCCGCAGACGATCGGTGCAGCGAGTGAAGACCTTCACTTCCGGTGGAAGTCCGACGGCTCCCGCCACTGGCTGCTCGCAGAAGTCCGCGACGGGGAGGGGCACCTGCTGCTGCTCAGCAATCCGGTCTATCTCAACTGGCAGCCCGCACGGTGACCGGCAGATTCGCGAGGTCTTCTGCGGCGTTGACGTGGAGTTTAAAGGTAATGGATCAGCGCGCGGACCGCGGCAACGATGCCGACCCACAGCGCACTGCTGACCAGCAGGCCCAGAATGGCTCCACGCGCGGGATCTATCGGGTCGTCTTCCCGGCGCCTGGCCGGAATGTATGCAGGTCTCGCATTATGCCAGCGTCCGGCCTGATCGAAGCCCATTCCCGAACGAACCGCATCAATCGGTATCAGCATGTCCCAGCTCCCTCCTCAGTTGGCCCGTCGATCAAGAACGAGCCAATCGTCGCAAATATGCGGAGGGCGCGGATGTGACAAAAATCACGCCGGTTGGCGCTGCTCGGCAGCCGTTGTCAGTCGGTGAGCCGCGAATCGCTATTCAGCGAAAACGCGCCCGGAGGGGCGCATTCGCGAATACTTTCGAAAGCTGTTTAGGCCCGGATGCGGCTGCGCAGTTCTTCCGGGATGCGGTCCTGCAGAACACGGGCCTGCTCCAGCGCAACTCCGGTCAGGTAGACGGGGGCAGGCGTTGCAATCGCCACCAGGACCCAGGCGCCCAGCGAAGCCAGCAACCCCAGAACGGCAGCGGCCTGAAGGGTCAGCACAAGTTCCGTGTGCTCCAAATGGAAGACGGCGACGGCCGCCGTTCGCAGCGGCTCAATGTGGTGGATCACCGCGAGCGCCAGCAGAAAGGCCACCACCGATACAGTGCTCAGGGTGATCAGAGTGACGTCGATCGCCCGGTGAATTCTCTGCCGGGAACGGCAATGCGTGCAGCTCGTCAGATGCTGCTCGTAATCGGTGCGCATCTCCGGCGAGATTCCGGAAATGTCATACCGCCAACTTGAAAGTATGTCCCCGACGACAGGGTCAGTGCATGCGCTCATCGTTCAGGTTCCCACTTTCTGCTCGCCCACTGCCTTGACCAGCCACAGACGTTGTGGCCAGCCAAAAATCTGTGGCGGGGGCAGCTTTCATTATTATAGGCATGTTTCACCCGAGGACAATAGATTCCATCGGTGTGTCCTGTTTCGCCAACAGCAGCCGGTTGGCCAAAAGGCTCATTTTGTCCCGTAGGGCCCGCTCCGCCGAGAGGCGCGCCAGTTCCGGGAGATTGTTGCTCTCGGATAAATGTGCCAAGACAACATAGGCGGCCTGGCCGTCATAGCCCCGCGACAGAAACTCCGCCGCAGCGTCGTTCGACAGGTGCCCCACCCGCGACATCACCCGCTGCTTGACCGACCACGGATAAGGCCCATCCCGCAGCATATCCAGATCGTGGTTCGACTCCAGCATCAGCACGTCGCATCGTTTCAGGTGCACATTCAGATTAGATGGCATGTAGCCCAAGTCGGTGGCAATTCCGAGCCTTGCATCCTCAACCTCGAACACAAACCCAACAGGATCAATAGCATCGTGGGGAATGGTAAACGGCATCACCCCGATGTCTCCGATGCGGAAGGGGTTGCCGGAACGGAAATACTCGACAGCGGGAAGCGCTGTCGGGTCCTTCTCCGGCTCGCTGAGGGATTCCTCGACAGCGGCCTTTTCTTCGGCATCGGGTTCGAGGCTGGGCATGGTGGCGCCCTTCCGCCGCTGCTCCAGCCATTCCGCGTACGTAATCCGTTTCCGCGGCGTCATCCAGCGTACCCAGGCGCGATGCGTAGGCTCGGTGACATAGACCGGGATCCCCAGTTTGCGCGCGGTCACAGCCAGCCCCTGAACGTGGTCCTGATGCTCGTGCGTGATCAGAATCGCGTCCAGAGCTTCAGGATCTTCTTCAGCCGCGCGCATCCGCTTGATGAGTTCGCGGCAGGAAAGGCCGGCGTCCACCAGAATGCGCGTCCGTGCGCTGGAAACAATGGTGCTGTTGCCTTTGGATCCGCTGGCCAGCACCGTCATCCGCACCATGATGCTGAGAATACGACGGTTCCGTGTGGATTAGCGGGACGCTTCGAACCACCAGTAACGCAGTCGTAACCTGCGCCGTTACGATCCGTACTCGTAGAAGCCCCGCCCGCTCTTGCGGCCGAGCCATCCGGCATCGACCATGCGGATCAGCAGCGGGCAGGGCCGGTACTTCGGATCGCCCAGGCCCTCGTGCAGCACGCGCATGATGTCCAGGCAGACATCCAGCCCGATGAAGTCCGCCAGCGTGAGCGGGCCCATGGGATGGGCCATGCCCAGCTTGAAGACCTCATCGACAGCTTCCGGCGTGGCGACTCCCTCCATCACCGCGTACATCGCCTCGTTGAGCAGAGGCATCAGCACCCGGTTGGAGACGAAGCCCGGGGCATCGTTCACCTCGACGGGCGTCTTGCCCAGCATTTCGGCCAGGATGCTCACCGCGTCATAGGTCTCCTGCGAGGTCGCCAGACCACGTATCACCTCGACCAGCTTCATCACCGGCACCGGATTGAAGAAGTGCATGCCGATCACGCGCTCCGGACGCTGCGTCTGCGCGGCCAGCCTGGTAATGGAAATGGACGAGGTGTTCGACGCCAGGATCACGTCCGGGCCCGCGATGCGGTCCAGATCGCGAAAGATCTCGCGCTTGATGTCGAAGCGCTCCGTTGCGGCTTCGACGATAAAATCGCACACCGACAGCGACGACCGGTCCAGCGTGCCGTGAATGCGTTTCAGAGCGGCATCCGCTTCGGCCTGCGTGATCTTCGCCTTCTCTGCTTCCCGCCCAAGGTTCGTCCGGATGGTGTCCAAACCGCGATCGAGGAAGCGCTGCTCGACCTCGCACAGGCGCACCGTGAAGCCGCTGCGCGCGAAGACATGCGCAATGCCATTCCCCATGGTGCCGGCGCCGATGACGCCAACGGTTTTGATTTCACTCACGATTTGCAACTCCCTGTCACGGCACGCGAGCCAGCAGGCAGGTGATGTTGTCCCGGCCGCCAGCTTCGTTGGCTGCGTCCACAAGCCGGGTTGCGGCCGTATCGAGATCCTTCTCGGCCTGCAGCACATCCGTAATGTGCTCTTCGGTCACCTCGCGGGTAAGCCCATCCGTGCACAGCAGGAAGACGTCTCCCGGTTTCGCCTCAATCTCGACGATTTCTTCCATCACCGATTTCTGCGTTCCCACCGCACGCGTGATCACGCTGCGAAAGGGCGAGCGCTCGGCTTCTTCGCGGGTCATCGTTCCCATGCGCATTTGCTCGTCCACCAGTGAGTGGTCGTGCGTGCATCGCGTCAGCTGTCGATCGCGAAAGAGATAACAGCGGCTGTCGCCGGCGTGGGCGATCAGCGCCGTGCCCGGCTGCAGCAGCAGCGCGACCAGGGTCGTCCCCATCCCGTACAGTCCGGGATCGCGCTCCGCGCATTCCACAACGGCACGGTTGGCTTCGGCAATGGCCTCATGGAGCGCCTCATGTCCCAGGGAGGAATCGCTGGTCAGCTTGTCCATGATTTTCTGTACCGTCATGCGGCTGGCGACTTCGCCGCCGGCTGCCCCGCCCATGCCGTCGCAAACCAGAAAAATGCCTCGGTCCGCGCGGTAGCCAAAGGTGTCCTCGTTCGAGGTCCGTACGCGGCCGGTGCTGGTGCGGGCGGCGGCTTCGGGCAGCCTTGCATTCTGGGTCTTCATTCCGGAGCTAAGGGAAATCACGAAACACGATACACGAGAGACGCAAACTTGTATCGGCTATCACCTGAGTGCATCGCTTCCATCCTCTACAATCGCCCTGAGGAACCATAAAAAGATGAGCCGAAAGCCGTTGATTGCCGCCAACTGGAAGATGTACAAGACGCCTGCCCAGGCGCAGGATTTCGTGAAGAATTTCCTGCCTCTGGTCGCCCGTCATGATCGGGATGAAATTGTCCTTTGCCCTTCTTTCACCTCGATTTCCGTCGTCATCGCCGGCGTGACCGGTTCAGGCGTAGGGGTTGGCGCGCAGAACATGCATTCGGCGGAAGAGGGCGCCTACACTGGCGAGACATCGCCGCTGATGCTCAGGGCCATCGGCGCAACGCACGTGATCCTCGGCCACTCGGAGCGGCGGCAGTACTTCGGCGAAACCGACGAGACGATCAACAAGAAGCTGCACACCGCACTCAGGCATGAACTGGTGCCTATCGTTTGTGTCGGTGAAGTGCTGGCAGAACGCGAGAGCGGCAAGACCGAAGAGGTGCTGCTGCGGCAAACGCGAGGCGTCCTCGCCGGCATCGCGGCGGAACAGGCGGCGCCTATCGTTATTGCCTACGAGCCGGTTTGGGCCATTGGCACCGGGAAAACAGCCACCCCGCAGATCGCGTCCGAAGCGCACAAGGTCATTCGCGACGAAGTGGGAAGGCTGCTGGGCTCCCAGATCGCCGGAAACCTGCGGATCCTCTACGGCGGCAGCGTCAAGCCGGAGAACGCGGCTGCTCTGATGAGAGAAGACGAAATCGACGGCGCTTTGGTCGGCGGAGCCAGCCTCGACCCGCACTCCTTCGCAAAGATCGTCAATTACTGACCGAGCGGCATCGAATCAGCATGAACGAACCCGCCGTCATTCGCGACATCCTCGATCAGGTCCACACCATCGCCGTCGTCGGGCTGACAAACCGGGAAGGACGCGCCAGCTATGGCGTCTCCCGGTTCATGCAGAGCCAGGGTTATCGCATCCTCCCTGTCAATCCGCTCATCGACAGCGCTCTGGGCGAGAAGGCCTATCCCGACCTGGACGCAGCGTATGCGGCCGTCGACGGAAAGATCGACCTCGTCAATGTCTTTCGCCGCCCCGAACACGTGCCGGAAGTTGTCAAGGACGTCATCCGGCTGAAGATTCCCTATTTGTGGCTGCAGGAAGGCGTCGTCCATGACGAAGCGGCAGGATGGGCGGAGAACGCCGGAACCAAGGTCGTGATGGACCGCTGCATTCTCAAGGACCGGATGGCTGCCGGGTGGAGGAAGCGGGGCTGAACTAGACGTTCACGCCCTTGTGCTTCACGTTTTCGCGGATGAACCGCACTACCGCATCCAGCGACGTCCCCGGCCCGAAGATGGCCGCCACCCCCTTGCTCTTCAGGAAGGCAATATCCTGCTCCGGGATGGTCCCGCCGAGCACCACCAGAATGTCGCTCGCGTTGTTCTCACCGAGCAATGCCGTCACGCGCGGCACGATGGCGTTGTGCGCTCCGGAGAGAATGCTGAGGCCCACGCAGTCCACATCCTCCTGAATGGCCGCGTTGACGATCATCTCAGGCGTTTGTCGAAGGCCGGTGTAGATGACCTCCATGCCGGCATC